>JAAYQQ010000084.1 GCA_012519255.1 Methanobacteriota archaeon
AGTTGTTCAATAAAGTCTCGAAGTTGTCCTGCAGATCCGCTGGCATTGCGCCCAGTAGTTCGTCCAGGGTACTCTCGGCCACTACAGTGTGGGCGTAAGCAGCGACCTTTGCTTCATCATAGACGGGTCCAAGGTCGTACACTCCCTGCAGGAAAGTAGTATTGGTAATCTGGGCGGCGTTCCCGACCATCCCCAAAGTGAAGCCATGAACCAAGGTCGCGTCATTGAAGGTGGTCACGTTGAAGCCATTCAGGACGGCCAACATGACCTGCTTCTCCTCATCTAGGAGGGGTAGGCCACCTATGAAGGGTGGGGCAGCGTTAATGACGGCGCCATTCGCCCTGGTCACTGGGTCAGCGACCATTCCTGGAACTTCTGAAGTGGCGTTCCAGGCACTGGCGAAGGCATTGTAATAGCCAATGGCGAGCATGGCGTTGGGGTCTTCCGGTGACTCCTTGAGTTGATCACTGACTGATGCATAGGCCCGCTCATCGGCAACGTCGGGAGGCCCTGAGTTTACTGATTCTTCCCATGCCTGAGCATGCATCGCAGGGATGCCCCATAGCATGGACGCAGCCATGTTCACTTGCTCCTCGGCCTCATATATGCTAATGATGATCTGGGACAGGATCGCTTCAGAATAGGTGTATACTGAAGTAACGTCCTCCAGATGCTGCAGCTCCTCATTATCAAGAGCCCACTGCTGCAACGCCAGCACATAATCGCGGACCGCTGGATCGGTGACGTCCTCGGCCTGCAGCAGGATCATTATCGTGCCATTAGCGACCGATTGATCGAAGTTGCCTTGAATGAAATTTTGTGCGCGTATCGACTCGTAGTCGTCCCCTGAGCCGAGATCATATTGATAGTCCATCACACTGTTGACTTGGAGTATCGCAGGAACTGCAAGCAACAATGCGACGATCCAGATCACGATGATCTTCTTGTAGTGTCTAGTAACGCCGTTGGCAATCTTTTCGAACATTGGGCCCCCTCGTTTATTTTTTATAGAGGTTCTGATAGAAGAATCAATCAACATTAATAAGTCTGTTGTCACTATCTCAGTGACATGACAGAGACGATTAGACACCTAATGAGACTAGGGCTCAGCGAGTACGAGGCTCGCGCGTACGTTGCTACAGTCGCTCTGGGCGAGGGAACGGTCAAGGAAATCAGCCAAGAGAGCGGGGTTCCTCGTTCTCGTACTTATGATATCATGGAGAGGCTGGCCAAGAAAGGCTTCGTGGAGATGGGTAACACATCTCCCATATGTTATCGGGCTCATGACCCGGCCATTGCATCCAAACGACTTATGGAAGATATCACGCGTGCCAATGAGAAGATTCTCAAGGAACTTCAAGATATCGGCAACAAGGCAGAAAGGCGTGACAATCCCATATGGACACTGACTGGCGCTTGGGCCATAGAACATAAGCTGGAGGACCTTATGGATGCGGCACGGCGTGAAGTCTCGGTAGTATTCTTCAGCCGCCGCAGCCTTCTTCAATACGCCAAACTCATAGCCAGAATATCTGAGAGTAAGGATGTGACAGTAGTTTTGTCTCATCAACCAGAAAGCTTTGCCGGCCTGCTAGGGAATAGCAGGGTGATGCGATTGCGCCCCATCGCCGGGTTCATAACCGAAATGGAAGGGATGCTATGCGATAGGGGATTCGTGACCAATGACGGTCAATATTGCATCGAGATGATCATGCTGGCCGATAAGGAAACCACACTCATCCTGACCAGAGAGGGGGAAGGGCACAGGGCCATCATCATCACGGGGACAGTTCTGAACATATTCGGCCATGATACCGTGGAGAAGCTAGTACAAAGTGCTGAAGAAGTACATGTCCGGCCTCTCGACGAGTAAAGTCATAGAATGTGTGTGCCAAACCGAGATGCCACCACCCTCAATGGCCCACATGAAGACTCGTTAAGCCTGATGGCCTGGCCTGCACCCAATTCCTATGCCCATCTCACAGTAGGCCTGGCGAACCCGCACCATCGACAAAGGCCAATGTCCGGAGCCAGTGACATACTCGTCGCCCGGCCTTCTGAAGGATGATCATAAGCCATAAGCTGACCGAGGAGGAGCGTTATTGCCCCGGGAGCTGTTGAGGAGATGCCATATCAGTTCAGGTCGAGTTCGAGGGCACTGCCGGGGGAAAGTTCCTGGATCTTTCCCTTAAAGCCGATCTTGATGGGCGCGACATCCCTGGTCAGGCTGATCAAACGCAACCGATTCCTATCGATTCCTACCTCTACCTGATGATGTCTGTATTCGATATCGAACCGTAGTCGCTCCACTTCCAGCGGCAGGCAGGGATCGAACCACAGCACCTCGCCCCTGGCCTCTATTCCAGCATAACACCTCTGAACAATATCTACTGTGCTGGCCATGGCTCCCAGGTGGATCCCTTCATGGGTCGTGCCCCCTTGAATGTCCGATATGTCGCTTCGCAGCGCCTCCAGGAACAGGTTCCACGATAATTCCCGGTCGCGACGGGACAGAACCCACGCATGTACCACTCGACTAAGCGTGGAGCCGTGGCAGGTACGTTCAGCATAATAATCGATGGTCCGGGACATGATATCCTGATCCATGCGATAGCCCATCTTACTAAACAGCTCGGACAATTCATCAGATGAAAACAGATAGAATAGCATTAGGACGTCGGCCTGCTTGGATATCTTGTAGCGGTCAGGGGTGTCCCCCTCTGCCCTAAGGATGCGGTCGAGGCGGTGAATATTGCAATATTTTCTTCCATAAGCCGCCATGTCCAGTTCCTCTAGCCTCTCGTACCCATCGAACTGATTGACGATGCCATCGTGGAAGGGGACATACATCCTTCGGCTGATGTGATCCCATAAAGCAAGCTCTTCATCCCTGATGTGGAGGACTTCCCGAAGATCCCGGTGGTGCTCAAGGGGGAGCTGTTGGATCGCGTCAAGGGCGCGGCCGAGGGTCCAGGCCACCATGACGTTGGTGTAGGCATTGTTATCGATACCAGCCCCCTCTGCGCCGGGGTACTTCTCATGAAACTCGTCGGGCCCCATGATTCCACGGATCTCGTATCGGTCAATGCATTCGTTGTACTGGGCCTTGCTGGCCCAGAATCGAGCGATCTCAACCAGCATCTCTGCACCATAGGAAGACATGAAGTCAAGGTCCCCCGTGACCTGGTAATATTGCCACACATTATAGGCAATGGCTAAACCGATGTGTCTCTCTAGCTGAGTATGATCGGGGATCCAACAGCCAGACATGGGATTGAGGTGCCAGGTCTGCCCCTCTTCCCGACCATCGCTCCCGCTCTGCCATGGGAACATGGCGCCCTCATATCCGGCCTGCCTGGCCGCCCAACGTGCCCGATGCAACCGTCGGTACCGATACAGGAGAAGAGATCGAGTGATATCGGGAAGGCGGAGGTTGAGAAATGGAAAGATGAATATCTCATCCCACATGATCAATCCACGATAGGCTTCTCCATTGAGGCCTCTCGGAGGTATTCCAACATCCAGATCAACCGAGTGGGTCGATGCAGTCTGCAGGAGATGGAATATGTGGAGATTAAGTGCCTGAGATATCCAATCATGACTTGCTGCGACCTCAATATTGCATCGCTCCCATAATCTATTCCAGCTGCGGGCGTGCCTCTTGTACAGCTCGGCGAAGTCATCCGCACGCCGTATCTCCTCCAACGCACCGATGAGGCTCTCTGATATGGCCCGGTCCCGAGAGCTGTAGATGGCCACTATCTTCTCAATGCCAAGGGACTGCCCCTCCTTGATGGGAATCTCCATCTCCTGACCAACATATCCAAGCTTTCGCACTATGCTCCGCCTGGGATGAATTGGCCTACCATCCCTGAAGGCCCTGGTCCGTGCCGCCTCGGCAATACGGATGTGAGACTGTACAGTTTCTACCTGAAGCCAGATTAATTCCTCCCCAGATGTGCCAGCTCCTACTTGCTCAAGGTGTTCGTTGTTTAGCTGACGATACCGTTCCACCAGTGTGTTGCTCACCCTGCCATCCAATGCCGATAGTATCTGTATCCTGCCTGACCAGTTCACCGGAATAATGGTCGTTTCCAGGCCTACCAAATTGGGAGAATCCATACTGACCAGGCGCCGCTGTCGAAGTTGAGTCTGACGCCCCTGTCGATCGGCGAACTTCACTTTCCTGGTGAGTATGCCATTCAGCATGTCCAGCTCCTGGCGATAGTCGAGCAGGTCCACCGTGCCAAGGTCAAACCATTCTCCGCCATCAATGCGAAAGCTAAGCGGGAGCCAGTTGGGGATATTTACCACGCTCTCGTTCTCTATGGTGCGATCATTAATGTGGCTCACCAAACGGTTATACAGTCCCGCCAGGTAGGTTCCCGGGTAATGGAATGGGCCAGCGGGCGATTCCGGAGCCGCCCCCCTGCTGGCAAGATAACCATTGCCCAAAGAACATAATGATTCTCTAAGCTTCTCCTTGTCCGGTTCAAACCCCTCGTAGACGAGCTTCCAGCGCCCCCCTATTACCTCCCTCTCGAACAGCTCAACCAGCCCGGTCAAGAAGGCATGTACCTCGTCAACGTCGCTCAGCGCGTACTGTGCCGCCGAGCTGCGCCCATATTCGCCCACCAATATGGTCACGCCACTTCCATCAATAGCGGAGAAGGCATCCTCATCCGTTACATCATCTCCAATGAATAGTGGTACCGCGCGAGAGCCGTTCACATGGCTCTGGTCAAGGATGGAAAGCACCATCCGCCCCTTATCCCAGTCCACATCAGGACGGAGCTCGAACACCTTCTTGCCCTCGGTCCGCCTCAGTCCACTATGCCGCTTGGCCACCGCATCGAAGAGCTCTTCCAAATGAGGCAGTGCACTCTTCTCGACCATTCGGTAGTGCAAGGCCACGGCGAAGCGTTTCCGTTCTACCAAGGAACCCTTAATGTCACGGGCCGCCTCCCTCAATTCCTCTTCTGCCAGATCCAGGGCTGACAGGTGATTCATACCCTCTGGGCGCTGGGAAAGGGAACCGCCTGGCCCCATCATCTCAAAACCATGGCTGCCCACATAGATGAGTTCAGGGAGGCCTACCTTCTCCCGGACATCATCAAGGTCACGACCACTGATGATCACTACAAGGCATCTACGGGCAAGGTCCTTGATAACCTCCCTCATCTCTTCAGAGAGAATCGCCCGGCCAGGATCCTCAACGATGGGAGTGAGTGTGCCATCATAGTCTAGGAATATTGCCGGAATACCCTCTCGCAGGCGCCTGAATATTCCCTCCAAGTCGTCCAATGCCGAGGGCATGATCCGTTCTGGCCCCTCAGCAAGCTCCGTGATGAGCTTGGATAGATCCTTAACCACAATATCTGCACCGCGCTTGGTCATCTCCCATTCCTGACCTCTGCGATCTATACCGATGATGATGGCAAATCCGCCTTCATGAGCAGCCTCCACACCGGCCAGGGCATCTTCCACTACGGCCACACGCTCCGGCGCGACGTTCAGTCGACGTGCTGCTTCCAGATAGAGATCGGGCGACGGTTTTCCTCTAAGCCCCAGCGTCTGGGCCTCAATACCATCAACCATCACCTCGAACAGAGCGCTCAGACCTGCCGCCTGCAACACCTTCCGGGCGTTGCGACTGGCAGAGACCAGGGCGAATCTGACTCCACGGGAGCGTAGCCGACGGATAAATTTTAGAGTGGATGGAAAGACCTCTACCCCTTTCGTCTCTAGCAACTGGTGAAAGTAATGGTCCTTCCGATTACCAATGCCGCATATTGAGTTGGAATATGGGGGATCCTGAGGATCACCGAGCGGCAACGATATGTGACGAGACAGCAGGAAATCCCTGGCTCCATCATATCGAGGCTTTCCATCCACATGCTTGAGGTATTCGGTCTCGATGTCGAACGGTACAAATATCTCTCCGGACCGCTCCGCTCGTTCCATCAGGAACTGATCGAAGGCTCTCTTCCAGGCGAGCGCATGGGTATAGGCCGTGTCGGTAACCACACCATAAAGATCCAGAATGATTGCCTCCATATCGTCCAGGCTGATGGGGGGCCTAAGTTCATCCACATGCTGTGCAGTTTTCTTGCCTCTCTCTTCCATATTCATCTTAATGTCCCGGGCGGTTCCGCCTTTTCGAACCGTTTCCGAGAAGGCCCCTCCCCCGCCTCTGTTGCATGCCATTCTTCCCTACCACTAAGGCAGCCAGAGCAAGCATGCAGCAGGATCGCCCATGCTTATTGTCACGCCATACCATGACCTTGGCCGCCCTGGTCATCACCCTATTAGACTGGGCACCGATGGTAGATAATCTTGAATCGCCGATTATATCAACTGATGTCAAGTCCTCCTCGCTGCATCCCAAGATGCCTGGGGATATTTCTTCAGCCGCTTCCCCGAGTGTGGCGTTAACCGTCTTATCAGTCCCATCGTTCTCAACTATGGCAGTGATGTCAATGAGGGCACCATCAAGCAACGGAGTCCTCACGGCAGCGGCATAAATCTCTCCAACTAGGCAGGGCATGACCTGCATCGTGGCATTGACTGTCCTTCCCCTGTGCTTCTTCCGAGCAGACATATTTATTAGTTTCTGACCTGGAGCGTAGGTGCGCAAGGTGGCAGTCGTAAGGAGCTCGATGCCAAAGGAGTCATGCAACTCCCTGGCCGCGGGGGCCAGCGGGCTGATAGTACGGAATGTTGTAAAGATTGTACTATCTGCTGGCGCATAATTGTCCTCGTTCTCATCCATGACGATGCCATTATCCAGGTTGGATGGGGGGGCGCTGATTACCGCCCTGGATACCCTGGCTCGAAGGTGTCTGGACAATTCAGCATGGTCTCGGAACAGACCAGTGCATTCTAAGACGATGTCTATCCCAAAGTCATCCCAGGGCAGCTTGGAGGGATCGAACCCATAGAACGATGCAATATCATGAGAACCACGCCGGATAATGTCATCATTATCTGAAATAGAAAGGGACGCCTTCTCGTGAACAGAGTCGTAGCGCATCATATATGCGATGCTGCCAGTCAAGCACAGATCGATAGCGCCCACATATCTCGGGTCTTCCGGCAGATCTTTGATGTAGCGTCGAGCAATGAGTCTACCGATGCGACCCATACCATTGATAGCGATATTAGTCAATGAGATTCCTCCGGCCTGAGTGCGTTAGTATTCATGGAAAGAAGCGTGGTATGAACGTTGCCCTGCGAGGAGGCCATCCGGGACGATTAAGCTGACAACCCTGGGCAATCGATGAGCGTGAAGACATCAATGAAATCGATGGAGTGGTTGCGATTAGGTGGAGAATGCCTCCACGACCTTCTCGCTCCTGCATTATGCAGGAAAGTTGTCACCCTCCCAACTCAATAAAGAGGGGGCCTTTCTTATCAGCTCCCGATTTGTCAAAATAACCGACACTCAGAGAAGCATATAGGTAAGTATAAATAGGCAATTGACATGCCACATCTTGGTATGACGGCCACAGCGGCGGGGATACACCCGGTCCCATCCGAACCCGGAAGTTAAGCCCGCCCGCGTTGCGTGCGGTACTGCGGTGCGCGAGCCCGCGGGAACCACGAGACGCTGTCAGCCACTTTTTCACTTTCTTCAATCGAGCAAGTGTTTTCGATTGCCATTTTCTATAAACCACAACATAGCGTGTGCTCTACTAAAATAAAGCAGGCAGTCAAAGCTATAAACAGAATTATAAGAAAATAAATAAAAAAAGAAGGCCGAGGTCGGCCTAGTTTAGTAGCCTATTCTGTTTAGCTGGATACCTTCTTAGCCAGGACATATGCCACAGGTATCAGCATGATGCCAAGAGCTATTGCGAAGGCCCAGGAAACATTGGCTACTATGTTGGTGACTCCCGGGAAGTTAGCGAATATTGCGCCCGCGCCAATTATCAGGAATATTGCATAGAGTACAAACTTAGCGTACCCAGCAACTCCCTCAAACTCAGCGTGGTCATCGGTAATCGACTTCAGGAGGGCATCGGTCATGGTAATGCCTACAGCGATTATCACGAAGCCCATTATCAGCGGGTAGATCGTGCTGCCTGACAGAAGCATGGTGTCAAGAGCCAGCAAGATCACAAAGGCGATCAGACCGATGAACAGCAGGTTCTTGAGCATGTCAGCAATTCCGCCCTTGTTCTCAGGGAACATGGGGCGTATGATG
Source organism: Methanobacteriota archaeon (assembly GCA_012519255.1). Classification (GTDB taxonomy): domain Archaea; phylum Thermoplasmatota; class Thermoplasmata; order Methanomassiliicoccales; family Methanomassiliicoccaceae; genus DTU008. Next base: position 8,207 of record JAAYQQ010000084.1, read on the forward strand.
TTGCCGATGAATGACGCCAGTACGTCAACGAACACTGCGCCCAGGATGATAATCAGGATGCCAGCAAGCAGACGTGGCAGATAGTTGGCTATCTCTGTCAGATAGAGCCCTATCTGTCCTCCAATGTCTAGTATCTCTATTGCCAGTATCACAGAGAGAGTCACGATGAAAGCCTTGACAAATCCACCAACTAGATTTGACAGATCCATGCCTGATGCTCTGAATGACTTTCCAACATTGCTAGAATCGAACGCCTTCTCGATGCCGAATCGTTCGATGAGAATGTTTACAGCCTTCCCTACCAGCGCGCCGACCAAATAACCTATGACGATTACTATAATCGCCGCTAGTATGGCAGGCAACGCCGTGATTATGGAATCAAGCGTCTGAGTTAGTGCTTCGGTTATGTCTACCATATCCCATCACTTTGTATAGATAGGTATTATAGGATATAAAAAATATGATGTATTAGAATCTATAAATTTATAATTGTCATTATAGGACAATATTTGCATAATAAGGCGATATTATCGAGCAATATTGATAGTTTTAGATACTTAATACCGCCATGAAATATTCTATCTGGCTAAGCATGCTACACCTCAAAGGTGTGAGATTTATCGCATAGAGTGGCTGGTTCAACAAGGATGGAATACAGTAGCGCACTCGTAGAAGGCCATCAAAAAATGAGCCGATGAAGAATGTATAGGGAGGCCGCACGTAAGGAAATTGTACGAACCATCAATACACATCTTTCAACTGACAATACAGTGCAAGACCTATGGTCTCAATGATTGTCTCATGAACATTGAATCTCCTCGGCCGTTGTTGCGGAGAACATCCTGGCCATGGGGGGAGATGAGTAGTGCCAGATATTCTCAATGAGCCTCATTAATGCAATGATCGACCTGGCGATGTACCCTTCAGATGGATGGTCTCAAGATGCAGTTTGTGCAGATAAAGCCTCTTCTTCCGTTGCCCTCTCACCCATACGAGAAATAACGACCCCTATCAGCGACAGGGCTCCACCAACCACCACTGCAATAGATACTGATGATGCCAGTTCCCCTGCGAGGGGTCCGCCAGCGATGGCGCCGTAGTCCATGGAGCCCATCATGAATGTCATGAGTATCGTTGCTAGGGAGACGCCCATGGACATGCTCAGGTTCCTTATGGTGGCCTGTAAACTAGATGCTACCCCACTCTTCTCCCGGGGCAGAGATAACATCATGTCGCTGTTGTTAGGGGCCTGGAATAACGAGCTCCCTATTCCCATGAAGAAGAACCCTACCACAGAGAGGAGCACATTGAGATTGAGAAAGCTATAGGCCATAAGGAGAAAGGAGAATACTCTTACCGCATGTCCGGCTGCCGCGTAGGGCCTGGATGGCTTCCTATCATACATTCGACCGACGATTGGCGAGCCGAACATAGTGACCGTGGGAAGCACCATGAAGATGAGCCCGATTTGCTCTGGACCATAATCGAGGACGCCTTCATAGTAGAATGGTCCCAGAATCGTAACCATATTCATCGACATGAAGAACATTATCATGCTTAGCCCCGTGAGTGTAAACCGACGGACTCGGAATACTGAGATGTCCAGTAGGGGATTTGTCACCCTCCGCTCCCTCACAATAAATAAGATGAGGGACAGGACGAAGATTGCCAAATAGACCATGGCCGCAATGGAGGGCACTGCCGTCTGGCCGAGTTCACCTAGCATAAGCATAAGCGACGCCATTGATATGATCCACAGCACCGCACCAGGATAGTCCATACGCAGGCGGTCTACCAAGACCTCATCGATCCTCATGATCTTTATTGCTACCAACGTAGCGACCAAACCTGTGGGGACATTGATCATGAAAATGGATTGCCATCCAAGAGTACCGACCAGGAATCCTCCGATCACCGGCCCAAGCATGGCGCCCACCGCAACGGTGGAGCCCACAAATCCCATGGCCTTGCCTCTCTCTCGGGGGCCAAAGACCTGAAAGATTATGGCCGTGGACACACTGAACAGCATGGAGGCCCCTATGCCCTGCACTAGCCGAAAGGTGATGAGTTGCCCTAGGCTGGACGATGTGGCACAGAGCAGGGAGGAGATCGTGAAGACGCCAAGGCCAGCTGTGAACATCCTGGCCTGGCCGGTCCTCTCGGCCACCTTGCCAGCGATGATGAGAAAACAGGTCTGGGCGAGCAGATAGATGGTCACTACCCACTGAGTGTCCGCCACCGTGACCTGAAAGTCAGAAGTAATGGCCGGCAACGCGATGTTCAGCGCCACCGAGTCCAGGACCGACATGAACACTCCGGTCATGACGATTGTCAGGGCGATGTAACGCCCCCTCTCCATCTTTGATCCACTCATTAATGCCAGGGTCGGGGGATGGAGGAGCGCATTTAAAGATTGTTATAACGCGCAACAGGTCGCGACCAAAGAGATATCATTCAAGCAATATTAGAGCGAAGGATACGATATTGGCGTGGAGTATCTTACCATACTCCAGATCCTTACATGGTATGGTTGATATTTCCCACCCCGCATTTCTAACGGTCGCGAAAACGTCAATACCGGCCGCCTCCATGCTTGGCCGTACCCTATCCATATGCCGGCAGAGCCTCTTCATGCTCCGGTCCACTGGTCCTACACTCTCCTCCGCCACGCAGTGTTCGCAATAGATACAGGGATAGGCTCCGAGACCGAATGCCTTGTAATATCCATCATAGAAGGCAGTCTTCTCCAACCGGTAGATGGTATCGTGGATCCATATTATCAATTCCCTATACATGGGATGGAAATCCTCGGGGATCTCGCTCGGATCCATGGTCTTGATGCCAGGAACTCCCTCAAAGCGGAGCAAGAGACCAGTACGGTATTCCTCTATCACCCGCCTTGTCTCATCCGGAGAAGGCGCATAGGGCGGGCATGACAGATGTTTTCCATAGCCCTTGCATCCCCAGCTGCACTTGAATCTGACCCAGTCAGAGACAATAACGTCCGCAATATCGATCACCCGGGCCTCTGCTCCGGCCTCCCTGGCCAGATCGATGAGCTTCTGTATTTCATCTTCCAGGGTCGCAATCATCTGCTCACCATCTCAACACTATACTTGATAGTTAATTCCACCCCTAGGAGATTTAGATGTCGACTGTTGTTTCGTCGCTATCGGCCTCTCATCGCCACGCTCCGGCGCTTGTTGACTCTTATCGATTGCCCCCTTATGGTCTAATTCGTACCCATCATCCATAATCAACCTCCACGGGTGAGGGGCTCAACCTCCATTGAAGAACGAAACGCTGACCTTGAATATGCGTTGGTTGAATCAATGTCCAAGTGCCCCTGAGAGGATTGATATCAAACCCGTCAGAGATCTATATAATGCGATATCAAAAATAAAAAGAATATGCCGGGGAGACAGGATGGGCCATGCGCCTTGACCTCCCGACATATGGGGATTTGGGTTTTCGCCCAATTAATTCATCCAATAGTCGATGCCTGCCATGCCCATGGCGATCATGTTCTCATCCGAGCAATCCCTGGGGCTTTCGCATCCTGGAGCCAGGATAAATCCGCCCTCCTGTCCCGCATCTTCAATGCATTTGAAAGCGACGTCTCTTATGGATTCAGGCGTACCCTGCCACAGAACCTTTACCGGATCGATATTGCCCATGAGGGCCATTCTCTTACCGATATTCTTTCTTGCCTCCGCGAGATTGACCTTTGTATCGCAGCTAAAGCATTCCACCCCAGCATCGGGTAATAATTGCATTGTTTCTATCGTGTCCCCACACATATGTACCAGGATAGGAACCTGGGTCTTGTTCTTGACACTGGTACACACCTTTTTGGTGCCATTTAATGCGAATTCCTTGTACATGTCCTTCGAGATCATATCCTCGGAGGCCGTTGGGTCTGACATCCAGAGGGCGGTTGCCCCTGCCTCTATGCACCGCAGTTGAATCTGTTCACAGAATTCTGCAGTCGTGGATACCAATTTTTTGACGAGGTCTGGTTCGAAATAAATATCCATCATGATATTCTCAGCCCCTCGTAAATGTGCGGCGGTCGTGAATGGCCCCCAGGACATGCCTAACACATGAAAATCCTCATCCATGGTATCGGCCACCATTTGGATGTTATCCACAAATCCCTTTGTGAAATGAGGACACTCCCTGGGATTGAATGGATCATACAGCTCCAGATTGTCAACGTCCTCCGGCTCATGGATTAACGACTCCATGACTCGACCATAGTTGTCATCGGGCTGCTTGATTTCCAGGCCGATATCGATCAGCTGACCATTGGTGTCAAGTGCTGGCTTGACGAAGTCTGAGTGCGTTAGCTTCGCAAACCTCAGTGCCAGTTTTGCAGACAATGTGGCATCGTACCGCGCGTCCTTGAACTCATATCCTCCACTGTGCACAGCAGTGATGTTGGAAAAGTTCTGTACGGGCGTCCTGTATGGCTTTTCGAAATTCAAAGCCATTTCTACTTGCGCCCGGTGTCCATAATCTTCTTTGCGCCCTCGTGCCCGAGGTCCCCCATATGTTTGTTTTTCTGAGTCCCCTATCACATCATCACCTCATGTGGTCTATTTTGCCCCTCGTTCGTACCATAATTAAATATGAAGCGCTCCCCGGGGCCCAGGGAGCGTGGAGTAATAGGTTTGTTATGGCTCAATCTGCTGGAGCCGATGGCGATTCGGCCTGCACGGTTGCTTCCTCATGCACAACCGGCCCGATCGGCAGAACCACCCTACCATACACTTCATTCAGCACTTCGGCCAAGCCGGTGTAGAGGGCGGCGCATCCAAGCAATACACCTACAATCGCGGCGACATCTCCTATGGCGGCGATGCCTGTAAGGTCATTAAGGGCCAATAGGCAAAATCCGATCGAGCCAAGACCGAACACGACCTGCAGAGCTCTGGCGATCCTTAGAGTGCCAATGAACATGGCAAAGGTGAACACAGTCCACACAAGCATGAACCATCCTACTGCTGCAGCATCAGCGGCTGGGAATCCGAAGGCCGGTAACATCAGCAAGAAACAGAACGATAGCCAAAATGCCCCATATGATGTGAATGCCACGGTCCCGAAGGTGTTGCCGTTTTTCCACTCCAATATTCCAGCGATGAGCTGAACGGCTCCGCCATAGAATATGCCCATGGCAAGCACCATGGTATTCATTTCATAGAGTCCATTATTGTGGAGCATTAATACCAGGGTTGTGAGTCCAAATGCGCACAAGCCCAAGGCTCCTGCATTTCCCACTTTCTCTTTTGACGTGTTTTCTCCTCCTGAAATTATAAGACGTTTACAGAATCCAAATCACATTGAGCGTATTAATTCAGAACGGCGGAATGGTACGATGTGTATTTATAATAATAACGGCGAACGAATTCGCCTAATATTTATAGATTGGCTATACTTCATATTATATAGCCAGATTAATCTTGTTTATGGTCTACACGATATTTGTATACCACTTGTATGCCATTTATACTACTCAACAAAAGGCACGCAGCCATTCTAGCTCCATCCAAAGGCTGTGAGCCAATATTACTCATATAGGGATAGAGCGGATTTAATTTTATTTTTATCTACATCAATACTTTATTCCAACAGGGTTCAAGAAATCGATAATCCTCGAAGCAATGAGGTTGTCCTCGTTAACATTAATGAAGTAAACTCTTCTCCCCTTCTAGACGAGGCTTTAAAAGATGAGACTGTTTCCTTTTTCGGTCCTGTATATTGCCCCGGGCATTGAAGTGCGTGAAGATATTGACAAGGAGCTAGCTTTGGAGAAATTGATCGGTTATTCTTTCAAAGATAAAGTTTTGAGGAATCGAGCAATAACACGAAAGGCCTGGGTTAATGATCAGGGACCAGGGAGTGAGATCGCTCACCCCGGATTGGCTACCCTGGGAGATGCAGTCATCGGCCTCGTAGTTGTTAGCTATTATTATTCTCTAGGATACACTCCCGAGCAAATAACCAACGAGATGATCTTGAGGGTCAGCAGGGAAAATCATACGGCAATAGCAAGTAAGATTGGTCTAAAGGATTGCTTGAAACTAGGCAAGTGTGAGGGCAAATCAAAAGAATGGGATAAGGGGGCCGCGCTCGGTGAGAGTTTTGAAGAGGTTATTGGAGCAGTCTATCTGGATGATATTAAACATGGCGGGAATGGAATTGATGTCTGTAACAAGGTTCTAAAGAAGGTTGAATTGATTTGACAATAGCCATAGGTGTGAATCTGGCTGATTGAACGAGGCCATAGATCCACTATGGGAATTCATAGGGGAGCGCGCGTCATATTTATGGAGCGCACATGTATTTTTTAAGAACCTTGGACGATCGTGTCATCTTGTGAGAATATCTCGTGGAATCTCGTCATGCTCCGAGGTAGCCATCCAGATATGGGTGTTATAAAAGTGCGGGTGGAGATCCACACACAAGTGCCGGGCCAGATTCCCATTGTCTGAGTTCGATGGGGGATTTTCGCATGACCTGTTTTACATGATTCTCATGTATCCGCAAAGAGTGCCTGCCACCTCAAAATGCAAATGACGCATGAGCATGATTGTTGTTCAACATCGCATCCTGTCGCCGGTGGAGAAGTGAAGGTTGGAAAGATCAGTTCCTCCGAACAGCTGCCGTTCTGATCTGCATCGGCATGGTCGCGGCCCTCGTTCTCAACAGTGTAATGAGCCAACCAGAAGCCGATACGAAACGCTACTCCGCCAGGCCCACGTTCTACAACCTGCCTGCCACCATATATTCTGACTCTCCCTACACCGAGGAATCGGGGGGGCCTATCCCTTATTGCACCCTCAACTACAACCTCACCTCGAACGCATGCGCATAATTAACGCACCGATCGACGTGCCGATCATCATTGATGGCTGTTCCATCAACGCGTAGAACCGACAGATTCTCTTGAACAGATGCTCCAGAGCTCTGATAAATGATAATATCATCACGCTGCGGCAGAACGCCTACAGCTCCATACTGAGGTTGCCGAGGCGCCCTGTGGTGACGCCAACTTCAGTCTGGCCGAAGACGATAGCGAAAACGTCCCATAGGTATGCCTCGACGCTGGCGCATACATGGGCCCCGGGACCATCAGCGAGCACGGCCACTAATGAACACGCTCACCCAAGCCTGCGGATGGCGTGTCCGCACGATCCACGGCCAGCCACATCACTCAACGCTCTACCCATCATTCTAGCCGGATGATGCAAGTTGGCTGGACTTTCCTCCCTGGTCAGAGCACTTCAAGGATCATGACCGTGCCTATGACCAGCATGACGAGGCCCAGTATGAGCCGGAGCGTTTTCCTTTTCTCGAGGCGCCACGAGTTCGCCCTCTCGGCGGTAACACCCATTAGGAATATGAGTAAGATGACTGCCAGCGGCAACACGAATATCGCATTGTACAATGCTAGGTACGGCAGTCCTTCTGCCAACGTCATCTTGTTGCTCAGGAGGCTTAATATCGCGAGGTATATGCCGCCCGTGCAGGGCAGCTCGAAAAGGCTTACCGCAGATCCGAGCACGATCGCGGCGGGAACGCTCGCTTTTTCTATGTACTTCTTTATCATCGGCTTCCTGGATTCCGGGATTGCCAGCGTAATCCCTTTGCCGAAAAAGAAGTAGTCCTTGATATTCACGAGCCCGATTATGATCGCCAAAACGGCCGCCGCATAGTAAATATATCTTGTCATAGCCGATGACTGCAGGAATGTCAGTACACCAAGCCCGGCAAGGAAGTAAACGGCATATACGGTGGCGATGTAGGCTACGCCGACGCTAAGGACCCTCTTCCTGTTCCCGAGGCTGGTCAGGAAGATCAAAAGAAATATCATGACGCTCAAGGCGCAAGGATTTATGCTATCCGCCAATGCCGCGACGACGACCATGGCGACCGTCAGATCCTTTGAGGGAATTACGCCTCCGGATGCAGTGTCATCGTCTGGCGGCGGGCCTGTACCATTCTCGGTGGTGTTATCCTTCGGTGGTGGGCCCTCATTATTGGAGTCGATCAGACGCAGTATGGTCGGTTCAAGCCTGCTCTTTATGGCGTCCTCGCCGATCATCGCCTCGTCCGCTATGAAGATCGAGGGGACCACCGGATCCTTTACACCATGGCGCGCGTTGAGCTCCTGGAACAGCGCCTGATTTGAGCTGCTATAGAATATCTCCAGCTTCCTCAGGGTAATCTTCGGATATTTTGCGACGACCCTGTCCACGTACGGCTCCACTATCGCACAGTGCGAGCAGCCTAGTCCATAGAAGAAGTACGCGATGATGCTCTCATCCGTATCGTCTCCGATGTGCTGGCCATCTAAAGATAAGACGCCTACGCCATCGGTTGTCCGCACCACGGGAGGTGTGTTGTCGCTTGAGGGGATGGGGCTAAAGACAAGCGCTGGCGTAAGCATCAGCACTATTACTATAGCCGCCAGAATCCCTGACCTCATGTTAACGCCCTTAACCCGATATTTCAAGCGAGCGTCGCCCTAATATCATTGGCGGGAGATATGTCCGCATAACCTCGATCGGGCATGAGCCGGTGTGAAGGCCCTGTTCATCAAAAAGTTCGTATGTTTATTTTCCCATCCAGTCCAGCCGTTTAGGCGGTGGGGTCAGCCGCCTCGCTCGGCAGCGGTATCGCTCATGACGTTCTCCACATCATAACCCTTGATCGCGCCGATCATCGCCAAGGCCACCCCGGCATTCCCCAATGTTGGCCGATGATCGTCTTGCCCCTGGTCAGCATGCCTTCGGCTTCGGCCCACTAGATCATGCTCAAGGTGATCCTATCCTCGATGCTGCCAGTGGGATTGAAGCCCTCTAGTTTGACATATATGTCGTGTATTTATTGGGATTAAGCTTGTTTATTCCAATTAGAAGAGTATTTACGATCGTCTTGAGAATGTCTTCTTTGAATTCAGCCGATGGCGCCCTCATGTCGCAGTCACCTGACGACGGGGGGCCCACTGATGACCATATTTTGAACTTGATAAGAGAAGATATCTAGGGCCGTCGGCCTCGCTCGGGGCAAGAACCGTTCCCATAAGGCCATTCACGATAAATGGTGCGGGGGGAGGCCCCGGCACCTATTGTGAGCCAGACCTCCATAATCTGAATTCAATCAAAGGGTTTTCGCATAAACCCTTTCCAACTTTTTCTTTCCTCTCACATAGCCCCGAGGCCCTTCAAGGCACGCAGCGGGGTCTCAGGATCGAACAGGCGGCTAGAGTCTGGAGGTGCACTTAGATGCGCCTCGCCCCCGCCCCGGGTAAGGCAGGAAATCCTTTCCAAACCTCTTCCCGGAGTCTATCCTCTCGAAACTCGCGTCTAGCGGCCTTACCCCACCGCGACTCGTCCGAACCTGCTAAGTGGGTTTACGACAACCCCGCTTTCAGACAGGCGTTCAACTCAGGACAGTTCAGTGTCAACATGGATAGAGCAGTGGCTGGGTTCTTCAATTGGCTATCGACAGACTACCTTCTTACCTTCGAGAACAAGGCAACGGGCGAAACGTTCAAGACGATCGGCCCCAAGAGGGGCAACAAACCGTATGCCAGGAGGAAATGGCAGAAGGTGAACGGCATCAATGAAGGCATGGACAAGCTACGGTTCGACTTCGACATAGCAGGCCATCGCCCCATCGTAAAGAACTGCCATATGCTCCTTATTACGACAACATTCGACCAAAAGGTTTCGATGGATGAGGCCTGGTTCAGTATCTCATCTCATGGGGGCGAGTTGAACAAGTTCAGAGCAAATCTTACCAAGATCTTCGGCTCCAAGGCCACCATATGCGTTAAGGAGGCTCAATCCAACGGATACCCTGCCCCACATATCCTAGTCCTTCTCGACAGGCCCATCAGGGTAAGAAGGCACGCAGGACGAAAGAAGACCTCATGGAGACTAGAGTCAAAGGACACGCTCAAAAGAGTCAAAGGGGCGTGGAAATGGGGCTTCGTCGATGTCGAGGCCGTGGTCATGGCATCGAGTGGCAAGTATCGAGGTTACAGGACTCCTGTGAACTATCTCTCCAAGTATCTCACCAAGCACATGGACCTGACCAAGTATCCTGAGCTCCAAACGGTCAGGGGGATCGAGGACGTGCCCAAGGAACTAAGGACGCCAGTCTATACGCATGTCTGGAACAAGATACTTCGGTCCAGGGACTTCTTCGTTAGCAAGGCGTTCAAGCAGCGCCTCAACAACCCGGAGTTCAGGCCAGCACTGGATGCGGATGAAGCGACAGAAAGCGATTGGTTCCTGGACAGCATCGAGATGGATAGCGGCCTGGAGCGAGCGCTTGCGGCGCAGCGAGCGAGGGGCGGAGGAGCTGCTACTGACAGCTCGTTAAAGTTGCCAGCAGGGTAACTGGCCCGGATCAAACACTATCTTCTATAGGACTGATGAATCAGAAGTCAAGATACAGACAGATTAGAGAGCGAAATAGTCTGAATCAATCTCCTTGATTTCATATCTCCTTTGTGTACTTACACCAACATCAAAATCCATCAAATGATTAACCAATCCAACCCCATCTATGAACACTATATTTTTAGTGCTTTTACCAACTATTTTTGAAACGTCAGAAGGAAGTTTTCCAGTAGTTATGAAGACGCCTTTGTTCACGCCTTTTGATTCAAGTGACCCTACAAACTCCCTTAACTCATTAGCGGGAACAGAGTTTTTATATCTCTTTGCTTGAAAGTAGATGCGATCTAGACCTAGTTTATCCTGACTTATGTAACCATCTATTCCGCCATCGCCTGATTTGCCCGTAACCTCTCCTTGCCCATAATCCATCGCGGTTAATAGGTCTAACACCATTTTCTCAAAAAAGGCGGGAGGGTTCTGCAATATTCTATTTAAAAGTTCATTCCCGACCTCTTCCCTGATTGACATGTATCCATTCTCGATCATCTCATCAGG
>JAAYQQ010000085.1 GCA_012519255.1 Methanobacteriota archaeon
AAGATCTACCTCACGCATCAGGGTTAGATATCCCGCCCGTATGGCGCCTATGGCCTTTCCTGCCTCGGCAACATCATTCTCAGTGATGTATACGCCATCCTGAAGATGTAACAGATTATCGGGGGTGAGGATGTTGGGCATCTTGATAAGCCCGGCAGATATCCCGCAGTCCAAGGCAGCCACCACACCCGTTCCTGTCACCCCCTTGGCATGGCCGTGACACTCACTCCTATTAACTATGTCGCCGCTGACGGGATCTATGGTATCACAGTGAAGGGGCAGGTACTCCTCATCGAGCACCCAGTTATCCCACCCCCCATCCATGATATTCACATCGGAGATCGTGCCCGGCGCAGCCAGCATACCCATCTCGATCTGCTGGCCCTCCAGTGCAGGCCCCGCCGCGGCCGATCCAGAATAAACTTCCCCATCCAGGATCAGGGCCATCTCGGCATTGGTGCCATAGTCTACGACCACACATGGCTCATCCTGCTCCATCGCTCCCGTCATCAGGAGCATGGCCAGGGCGTCTGCGCCGATCTCATGACTTACTGCAGGAGGGATGATGACGGATGCCCTGGAGAGCCCTTCAAGGCCGAGATCGCTCGCCTGTACGACTTCTCCATCCCTTTTTGGAGGCGTCACGCCCAGGGACTTCAACATCTTTTTGCCAGCATATGCAAGGTCACGAATCTCAATATCCTGGAAAAGGGAGAGCTGAAAGGGGTTGCCGCAAACGGCCACTCTGGTGACCTTTTCCAGATCAATTCGGAGAAGTGACAAAAGCCTGTTCAGCGCATTTAGTATGAGCCTATTCCCGGTAGATCTCCCTGTATCGATAGCGAAGTTCACGTGATCGATCACATTTGCCCCGGGAAGGGGGTGACGGTTGGTGATCGCGGTAGAGACCACATTGTTGCTCCCGAGTTCAATGGCCTGAGCCCGGAAGCCACTGGTCCCAAGATCCAGTGCAATGCCGTAATCGCTCATGGAAATACCTCCAACCATATGGGCTTCCGCACCGGCATGGCAGCCGAAGATCTGGATAGGCTGGCACTCCATACTGCCATTACCGAGACCCCTATCTGCAATGGATCGTGTATCAACACCTTTATCTTGCGGAGGCCTTCCTCATCAAAGGAAAAGGGCACCCCTGGAGAAGATATTATCGCCCCATCCATTATCCATTTCCCTGGAAGCCTGGCCGGGGAAGCATTGAATATTAATCTGTTCTTCCGCACCGCTTTTTCAAGATCGTCGCAACTGGTAAACCCCCCATGCCGACGACAAAGGGCCTCTGACCGAGAGATATCCTTATCAACCACGGTGACGCGAGCCTGCTCTACCGCCAGCATGTCTCCTACCCTGTTGCCAACCCTGCCCGCCCCAATGAGAAGGACATCCTTGCCATGCAGGGACCCGGCCGCCCTCTTGAAGGCGGTGAAGTACCCCAGGGCGGTGGAACGCGTGTTATCGGCAAAACTACCGGTCTGCACATTCAGGGCGATGAATTCATCGTCATCGGCCATGAATACTATGTCGGCCTTGGCAGTAAGAGCATCGGAGAGGCCGGCCACATCGGTCCGTCTTGTCACCAATGAGCGCATGCCAAGGTGCTCGGCAATGGCGCATACTGACTCGGAGAAACCTGTGGTTGCACCCTTGCCGCTGGTTACGGGAACGGCCGCAACAAGATAGTCCTCAGGAATTAGCTCATCGGGGCGCAGCCCCACTGCCCCATAAGCCAGATCCTTCAGTGTCATCCCGATGGACCGAGCCAACTCGATATCGCGTTCAGTCGATGTGTAAGGCACATTACGAATCATATCAGGGGTCAGACGGGTCATCTCTCCATCTCCGGTACGGAATCTACATACTGGGTGATCTTGTTCTTCTCCATAATCTGCTCAAGGCAGCTCTGTCGCTTGTTCCATGCTTCCTGAGGGGAGTCCCCCGCGCATATGATCGTCGCGTGCCAACTCTCCCTTCCAGGGGCATAATCGGTGATCATCTCATCTGAACCGAAAAGTCCGGCCTGCAGGCGTGGATCTTTCACCTGGGAGAATGTTCCCTCCCCGCAGGACCTCATGACCTCGCCGTCCACGATGATGTGTTCATAGATGGCCGCGCCATGATGATTCGGCACGGTCGTGTTGAGAACGCCTTCAACGAGCGCGTCGAAGAGCACCTCGACGAGGTTTATTCCAGTGGCATGAAGCACCGCCGCGGGAGTCTGGCTGGGGATGCGCGCATCGAACTCCAATACCTTGGCGGCCCCATTGTGAATGATGGCCTCTAGGTCCATAATGCCCCGGAGGGCGAGATTCTCGGCGATCTTGCAGCCATGGTCTCGAAGTGCATCGGCCACTTCTGGGTTGAACTCGGGAATAGGGCAGCGGACCATTTTGCAATCATATGCATTGTCAAGGACCACCTCTGTCAAGACCATGGGAGTCGCCTGATTGCCATCCCCAATAACTTCGATGGAAACATTGGGCCCCTCCACAAACTCCTGGACGATAGCATCCTCATCCATCTCCTCTATCCGCCGAAGGCCTCTCTCGAGCTCCCCCTCATTGCGGACCTTCACAACTCCGGCGCTGCCACTCTGTCCAGAGGGTTTGACCACTGCTGGAAAACCACAGCCCGGCCAGGGCCTGGGAGTGGGGACATTGAGGTCCTCCATCATCTGGTTGGATAGAGCCTTTGAACGAGAGACATTATATGACTCAAGATCGAAAAGCAAGGGAGTTTCCGAATCCCTCAACATGCGATCAAGAACGGTGAGTGTTTCAAGATTCTCGTTGGCCGGGAGCACGGCATCGCAGTCTGATAATGCTCTCCTGGCCTCGGTCCTGTGCCTGACAACGTCGAGCACCATGCATTCGTCCGCCAGAGAGAGTGCGGGGGCGTCAGGTCGGCGATCAATGACCAGTGTCTCGAAGCCCGCCTTCCTGGCCAGGTATGCCGATTCTATCCCCTGGAGCATGCCCCCCACGATGCCCAGCCTCATGAATTTGCTCCATTACCCTTTACATCCTTCCAGTCCTGGACCAGGCCAATATAATCTGAGAGAGGGGCCCTGATGACTCCCAGATCTTCCAGGCTATCCTCGATCTGCTCTACAGACCGACTGCCATCATCAATATCAAGCTCATGCTGGGCCACGCCAGCAAGTCCCTTCTGGGGAGGAATTATGGAAGTTACCACATTGGCCCCGGCATCCAATCTCGAGCTCAATCCCTTCACGCCTTCGATGTCTAGACTGGCCGGTATCAGTTTGGTAGGATGGACCAGGCGCATCACGGCAAGAGTTACCAGCTCATCGATGAATGGAGAGGGCGTATCGCTGGCCATTGGCGTGTTGTTTTGAGGAACGAAGCTCATGGCCCTGATCTGGTCCACCTGGAGGCCCTTCATAACCTCGATCGAGTGGGCACGGTCACGCTGACTTTCTCCCACGCCAATCATGATGCCTTCTTCCGCCAGAAGGCCTGACTCCATGGCCCATTTCTTCTGAGAGAGTCTGAAATCATAATCCTGATTGGGGCGGAGACGTCTGAACAGATTACGGTTATGGGTCTCTTGATAACAGGCAAACCAGTCCACCCCCGCATCTCGGAGCTGGTCGAAGATCTCTCGAGGGACCACTCCTGGAGATAGCATGATCGGAACGTCGACCGCATCATCCACCATCTGTACAATGTCGATCAATCGACGATAGTGGTCACCGTTGTGGATTATGGGGTCCTCGCCCATGGTCAGATCAATGAGGTGGACGCCTGAATCCTGCAGAGAGGAGGATAGCTCGATTATCTCCTCATCGGTCTTTCGATAGCGTACGCTTTCAGAGTTGGAACGCCTATAGAAGCAGAAAGAGCAATTGTTACGACAATGGGTGGAAAAATAGACAAAACCGTAGAGGAAAACCTTGTTCCCAAAATGCCGTTCCTTAACAGCACGAGCTGTCTGGAACAGTCTGTCCAGAGAACGAGACTCCCGTATGGATAATAAGGCCTCGATCTCCTGTAGTGTAAGCTGCTTCCCCTCCAGGGATTTCTGGAGTATTATCTCCGTATCTGTATCTCCGTTCATTCTCCATCTCCTATATGTCCAATCTTACCCCTCGCAGATAGATCAGGCTCCTTCCCACCTTCTTGATGTTGTCCGCCTCACACTTCACCAGAAGAAGACGCTCAAGGCCAAAGCCCACTCCAGCCCATGGATCCTTGATACCATGCGCGTGATCGAGCATGTGGGGGCCTACCGCGGCAGAAGCCACCTCAACACCGTTAACCTCAACATCGGTTGTGTGAACGTAGACCTCTGATTGGCAGGTCTTGAGCTCATAATCCAGGCCAACGGCATCCATGACGGTGGAAATGTGATGATGAAGTTGCTCCGTAGGATCATTCTCCGGGTCGAGCTCAACCAAATTAAGCATGGTAAAATCCTCAAGATGGTTGGAACCGCGTGACTCCTTTCGGTAGCAGGTGCCTATCTCGAACAAGCGGAGAGGACCTTTGGCGCTCCGTTTTAGATGTCTCATCAGGAAATAGAGGTTGGGAGCAAGCATGGGGCGAAGACCTCGCTTCTCGTCGATCCAGAAAACCTGCTCATGAAGGGGATGATCCCGTCCGATGCCCATTTTTTCCAGTGTGCTACGAGATATTATCGTGGGGGTCTTCACTTCAATGAAGCCTTCCCGTACAAGGGCCTGTGCCAATGTCTCTTCCAATTGAGCAAGGGGATGACGCTCCGGATCTTCCAACATATTCCTTATGGCCTTGCGGCCCTGAGAATGATAATGAGCCGATATCCTGGAAAATTCCGACTCTCGCTCCTCAACCGTAGAGAATATCTTCCTATCATCTATTGAGGCGCCCAATTCTCTTAACCTCTGCCTCTGTGTTATGGTAAATTCTACTGCCATCAAGAGCCCTCTTTACAATATCTCAATAAGAATGAAATGGCGAAGGGCCCGGGGGTCGAACCCGGCTGCCTGGGCTGTAGAGGCCTGGTGGTCCCGGACCAACCCTCCATTAAAGCAGTTATATCTTTCAGCCTATATGCGTCGAGGAAAAGATTAGCCTTTCCCATGTAGCCTAATGCGGATAGAAGGGGGCCGGCAGTTAACGAGGCCGCCCTGCATCTGGGCCCTTGCCCGTATTGTTCCGGGCAGTTTCGCCCGATCGAACGAAGATCTTTTCGAAGGATAGGGTAGCTTTCCGATCCAGCCCATGGTTCATAGATCTTATTCGGCAAGCTCATTCTCCTCCAACACCATAAAAAAGATGTAAGATATATAATACTTTGTATTGATTTGCGTATGGCTATTTGATGCCTATATAAAAGTATGCTTCCACCTATATATTCTCCCATATTCTACTATATAAGTTATTTGCTTCAATGTTAATGATTTATATAACTAGACTCTGATGTTCTCACAAACCATTTATAATAAGAAAGGAGGAACAGAATGAGTAACAAGGAAGAGATATTGGCAAGTCTCAAAAAATCAATTGAGACTTGGGACATCAAGCTTGCTGAAACTGCAGCAAAGCAAGCTTTGGATGCTGGTATCGAACCAGGTGAGGCCGTAGACAAAGGCCTTGGGAAGGGCATGGAGACCATTAGTCAGCTATTTGATGACGCCAAGATTTTCTTGCCCCAGGTGCTGGCGGCATCGGCTGCCATGGAGAAGGCATTGGAGATCTTCGAGCCAGTGATGACGGGGGGGGCCAGCATATCACGCGGAACTGTTGTCATCGCTACTGTTCATGGAGATATCCATGAAATAGGAAAGAACGTGGTCGCAGCTATGCTGAAAGGTGGCGGCTTCGAAGTCATTGACCTTGGAAGGGATGTACCCGCAGAGGATTTCATCGAAGCTGCAAAGGAGCATAACGCAGACGTCATAGGCGCTTCCGCTCTGATGACCACAACTGTGCCCGTGCAGAAGGATATAGTAGATCTAGCAAAGGAGGAGAAATTGAACGTGAAGACCATCTTTGGCGGTGCACCTGTCAACGCTGAGTGGGTGGAGAGCATCGACGGCGATGCGTATTGTCCGTCTGGTGCCGAGGCCGTTGAAATGGTCAGCAATTTGGTAAAGGGGTGATAAATTGGCACCAGCTAGACCAATAACCGTGTATGACGCATACGAACGCTTCATGAAGGGGAAGAAAATGACGGAGGCCGATTGGGACTACAAGGTTATTCCCACCAACGCCGCCGCCATGAAGGAGAAGTACAACATCAAATTTGGCAAGGAAATAGTCCCCGAAGATAAGGATCTCAAGAACCGCCTGTTCCAAGCGGGTATGGATATGCTTGCCACCACTGGTATATTCAACTCAGATCTTGGACGAGTGATCACCATCAGTGAAGATGAGATCAGAGAAGGGATCAAGAAGACTCCCACAAAAATCAAACTAGGTGAATATCGCGACGCTGTTAGCTTCGAGCCCAGGCGTGGCAACGCTTCCAGGAAGCCTGTCATCCAGGGCGGACCTACCGGAGCCCCGGTGTCCGAAGAGGTATTTGTCCAGGTCATGCAGAGTTACGCCCAGGAGGCCGTCGTTGACACTCTGGTTAATGGTGTGATGGCGACCATTGAGGGACACTCTGCAGCTACCAACACGCCTTGGGAAATTAAGGCGATGATGGCAGAGCTGAGGGCAGTGAGGGAGGCCAGAATAAGAGCTGGCCGACCATATATGGCCATATAGGGACCGGAGACACCGCTGTCCGCAGCGGGGCGTCTCGCTAGTGATTGTCTGGGCGGCCTCAGGCCATGTGACTCACACGAGTGTTCCCAGCTAAACGAGCTCAAGGTCGATATGGCAGCTCTAAACATGCTCGCTGGATGGACTACCCAGGGTAACACCATCATGATCGAGCAGATGCCTATCTTCGGAGGGTACTGCGGCGGTATTGAAGAGACCACAATCTGCGATATCGCAACCACCCTTGCATCGTTCACACTGTACAGTGCGAACTATCACCTGGATGGGCCCATCCACATACGATGGGGTACCACCACTGCAAGGGAGACCCTCCAGATTGCAGCCCATGCCGCTGGAGCCATTGATGCCAACACCGACCTCCTACTGGCCAATCAGTACTACCCCATCTCTGGGCCATGCACTGAGATGTGTCTGTTGGAGACGGCAACCCAGGCTATCTCTGATACTGCATCGGGCCGTGAACTCCTATCCGGTTCGGCTGCCGCCAAAGGTGTGGCCACCGACAAGACCACCGGTATGGAAGCGCGGATCATGGGAGAGGCGGCCATGGCTACCTGCGGAATGAAGATCTCTGACGTGAACGAGATCCTCGAGAAGCTTATCAGTGGCTACGAGACCAACTATCGTAACCCTCCAGCGGGCAAGCGCTTCCAGGAGTGTTATGATGTTAAGTCCGTGATGCCCGGCGATGAGTATCTGCAGATCTACGACGGGGCCGTCGCAAAGCTTAGAGACCTCGGTCTCAACATCAAGTGAGGGTTAAACACCCTAAACCCTATTTTTATTTTTTATTTTTTCTAAGAATACAGGAGGAGAGGATCACAATGAGTTTCAGAAAGAAATTTGGATTGGTCTCCATAGTGATCATCGCTTGTCTAGCCATGCTATTGATGCCTCTAGGCACAGCAGCAGCGGCTGGTGAAGAGCTGATCACTCCAGACGTTCCTACCGAGGACGAATTCAATTGGAGCCAGATCGATGACGAGGTCTCCA
>JAAYQQ010000086.1 GCA_012519255.1 Methanobacteriota archaeon
GGTTATGCGTGAGATCCTTACGTGAGCACGGCCGCATGCGCACACCGAATCATCATATGAGGTTATATCTCCAACCCGATAGCGGATTATGGGCAACGCCTCTTTTTGCAGCATGGTTATGACAAGTTCACCCTTCTCTCCCGGCCCGAGCTGCTCCCCCGTCTGGGGATCGAGGACCTCTACATAGGCGAGATCGCCCCAGATATGGATGCCGTTCTGCTCGGTGCACTCGGTGAACATGGGTCCAGACAGCTCTGAGGTACCGTAGATGTCATACGCCCGGATACCGGTCATCTGCTGGATGCGGCGGCGCATCTTCTCTGACCATGGTTCTGCCCCCAGCACAGCAGTTCTCAGGCGAGTGTCCTTCGCCAGTTCAACACCCATCTTGTTTGCCGTCTCGGCCAGGTGCAGCATATACGAGGGTGTGCAACAGATCGTTGTCACCTTGAGGTCCTGGATGAGTTCGATCTGACGTTCAGTGTTGCCGACAGAAGCTGGAACCACCGTCGCCCCTATGCGTTCGGCCCCGTAGTGTATTCCAAGGCCACCCGTGAATAGCCCGTAACCATAGCTTACCTGAATGACGTCCTTGCGACCGAGACCGATGGAGCTGAGCGCCCGTGCAACGGAAGTGGCCCAATGGTTCAGGTCGTTCTGAGTATAACCCACCACCGTGGGTTTGCCAGTAGTGCCCGAAGAGACGTGATATCGAACCAATTCGTCCTGCGAACCCACGAACAATTTGTCAGGGTAATTGTCTCGGAGGTCTTTCTTGTACATGTAGGGCAGCTTGACAATGTCATCCAGTGAACGAATGTCATCGGGATGTACATTTGCAGCCTTCATGCGAGCGTGATAGAAGGGCGAGAATGAGTAAAGACGATAAACTAGTGTCTTAAGGTGCTTGAACTGGAGTGCCTGCAGCTCGGCCTTGGGCATCTCTTCCATACGTGGGTCCCAGCAAGTCATAGATTTCACCGAGGATTGCTACGGGATAAACAGACCCCATAATAGCCCTTGTGTCTTCTTGCGCCATTCCCGAGTAGTGTAATGTTGAGGTGTGACCGCATAAGAGGGCCTTCTCACCTATTATTCGATATCATCCTCACATGATTCACGCGAGCATCATCGATCGCGTTAACGGATAGCTCGAGGAATCGCCGTGATATCCTTCAACAGCGCCGTGAGTGTCAGATTGTTAGGGAGATTAACATTGAGTGCTCATTATTGAGAATGAATGAACAGGAAAAGATCTGGGACATTATTGAAATGTTTGGCGATCATCTGTCAGAAGAGGTGACAGCCATCCATCATCCGACTCGCCTCTGAACCTGGGCTCGCCCATCCTCTTCAGCTCGCTCCCGACCGGCTTGTGCATGAGTGTCATGTCGCTTTCTGCGCCCTCATTATTAACCATCTTCAATCTCAAATCCAAGTGATCCTCACCGTTCGATGAATATCTTGGCGAAGGCTCCCCTCTCGACCTCAGGTCCGATGATCTTGACTTCCGGATGAACGGCCGACCATCATGATCTTTTTTCGGAGCCCTTCCTCTCTTCGGCGCCCCCATACCCGATGAAGCCAGGCGGTTCAGGCACGTAAAGGACTTATGCAGATGCGCGGCCAGGCAACCGCAAGGTTTAGCTCGGGGCCGATTCCCTATTTACTCCATGGTGTCGCGTAACAATCCATCAGACAAACAGTTCACCCGCCAGGAGCTCGCCGTATATAATGGGCAAGATGGGCGGCCTTCCTATGTGGCGGTCGACGGCATCGTTTACGATGTCTCATCTAGCGTGCTCTGGTTCGATGGGGCGCATCAGGGCGAGCACACTGCCGGCGATGACCTCACCGAAGAGCTGGAGTACGCCCCCCATGAGAAGGATGTATTGGCCAACTATCCAGTGGTGGGCGTGCTGAGGGACTAGGACGAGATGGCATGGGAATGGCCTGGGCAAGATATCGACAGGTGTATCCCGCGGTCACTTCTACGGGTAGTACGTTGGGTCGCTGCGGTATCGCTCCACGGCGCCATATGTGGCAAGCTTCTTCCCCTCTAGTGTCGAGACAGTGCCGTGACCTCCACAGATGAGGAGGCGACGCCCCTCCTTCCGCAGCGCTGCGTCGATCTCGGCGGCAATATCCATGAGGGCCCTTCTCTCTCGATTGGCCATCTCACTGTCCACGTTCACCGATGTCATTAGATTCTTAGCCAGGGTGGAGAACTGCTCCCTTTCCGGCGTGAACGATGCGAAGTTGATGAGGCAGTCGCCAGTGAGTAGCAGTCCGGCCTCGGGAGCGAGGAAGAACACATGCCCGTGGAGATGGCCTCCCAGCGATTCGAGCACCTCAAAGCATATGCCTGCCGCCGTAAGCTCTGCCAGGACGGGGAAGGGGCCGCGCATGCGCAGCGGTACGGCGGGCAACACCTCGACCTGGGTGGGTGGCTGAAAGTGCGAGAATAGGTTAATCAGTTTTGTATATACCTCGCCGAGCACCGAGGACTGCATCTTGGACTTGTAGGCGCGATTGGCATTCTCTATGATCTCGACGCTGCCGGGGTGGAGCACTGAAGGAGCCTCGAACATGTCCGCCCCCCCACAGTGGTCGGCATCTGCATGCGTGATGTAAATGCGGGAGAGCTGGGCACAGTCGATGCCATACCTGGTGAGCATGTCCACAACCTCCCAGTGATATATGCCAAAGCCAGTGTCAAAGAGGATATTCTCATCCCGCCCCCGCAGGGCGTAGATCGAGCCCCCGCAGGGTAGCTGGAAACAGAAGAGCTCAACATCGTCATTTAGCGTATATCTCTGCACATCGGCGTAGAAGTTACCTTCTATGGTGTTGCGAAGCGTTCGACCAGTCTGTAGGATGTCATCGAAAACCCCTCTGGGATCCATATTTCTAGAGGCAAGCTCCTGAGCAATGTGGTTGCTATCCTGAAGCAGCTGCATGAGGAAGTCATCCTCTGCTTCGCCGATGATCTCTCGAAGCTCCTGGGCAAAACGGATGTAGAATACCGTATCGTCAAGCCTCTGACCGGTGGCGTCATACTCCAGGATCTCCAGGCGGAAGTGTTTCTTGAGATCTTCCAGCAGCTGATGGGCAATTAGATCATTGTCCAACGTGAGCGACACGGTCAGCCGCTCTGGATAATTACCCCGGTCGTCAAAGTCAAGGAAAGCTATGTTGGCCCCCACGGAGGAAGTGTGTCCAAGGAATGCAAATAACTGACCGGGCTCGTTGGGAAGATATACGTGGAACTTGAGGAACTGTAAGGTGTTGAGACTGGTCTGCAGGTACCCTATTCTCTGCAGATCATTCTTGATGGCCTCGGGCGCGCCTTCAGGGGCGATCCCTTCGAAAAATACGGTGTAGGGGTCGATCCTGCGATCATAGTGCACTCGGTGAATGTTGCCTCCATGGCTTTTGATTATCTCCGCGGCCCTATGTAGCGCTCTGGGCTCATTGGGCATCCGGGCGATGAATGAGAAGGTTATCAACCTAGCCCTCCAAACCTTTATTCATTGGCAGACCGTAAAAGTTCCGGTAAATGAGAATGGGCCTTTCATTCTGAAATTTAACAGCCGTTTCCCCTTCATGGTGATGCTTATTGGAATGCTGGCCTTCGTTCGCGGACGCATGGGACTTATGGAGCATGCCTTGCATGCGTCCCAAGAGAAGCGGTTACGCACAATGAATTGTGATATTTGGATTTGCATGAGGGAATAATATAGATAATATAGATAATATAGCGGCCCGGACAATGATAATTATACTGATGAAGATATTATTGGTCGGAATCGCGCATATGATTGCTGGAGACTGACTAAATGTAAAGGGATGGCAATGGGCCGTCGGATGAGTGGAGATTTCCGCTCATACCGGGCAGGCCTTTGCCGCGGCCTCTTTCCACGGCAAGTTGGTTCGGCATGTATCTCATCCTTGAGAACGAATGCATACGATCCTTGAATGTTTCAGAGGCATGAAGATGGAAAATGAAGTGAAAGAGCTTGCGTATCTTATTGCGGCAGCGCTGATCGTCCCTACGATTGTTCTCGCAATTTTCCTCATATCCGGAATGGGGATGGGGACTGCGCTCCTGTATGGAATGGGGGCATACGGCCTATTGCCGATCTTCATTCTCGCGGCATATCTATGGATCAAAAGGGATTCATCCTCGAAGGCAAAGGTCCGTGCGGTATTGTCTACATCCATCGTCGCGGCAGTAATGGCGGTCGCCTGTTCCATCGGCCTGATCTTTGCATTCGAAACGGAGTCTGTATCCGCTTCTTTGGATGAGAAGGGCCTTACCGTGACTGCGCCATTTGTCGATGAATATATTCCGTACGATGAAATGGACGACGTGAGATTGAGGAATGATGTTGACTACGGATCACGCAGAGCAGGACTTGGCGGTAAGAACGTTCTAAGTGGCAATTTCAAGAACGATGAGTTTGGGAACTACAAGCTCGCCGTTCACAGATCTGTAGAGAATTGTATCGTGATCTATCATGATGACAAGGTCCTTGCCTTCAATCTAGATTCATCAGAGAAGACGGAACAATTCTATAATAATCTCATGCTGAAGAGGGGCACATAATTTCCTGATACATGTGCATCGATGGCTTCTTGAACTTTTACTATCCCGGTCATATTTTCAATGTGGGCGAGGAGGGGTAATGAAAAGATTCGAGAAAGTCGTACAGAGATGGGGTTGCCCATATCATGGCGCTCGGAAGAGACCCTCAGGTGTGCTGCATCGGAAAATTGAACAGGGCATGGAACGCGGATGGACAAAAATATAGTATATTGGCCCAGATATCAGTCGACATATGCTCCTGAACAGAGGGCCTTTAGGAAAGACATAGGCCCGTGTCAGAGCAGTCGTAGGGTTGAATGTATTTTCCATGCTTTCCCTCGACTATTTCTGCGTCAACGTCGTATACATCGTATATCGTCTGCTCGGTTATCACGTCCTCTGGCCTCCCAAATGCGTAGATTCCCTTGTCCTTCATTACCAGAACCTTGTCGGAATACCTGAGCGCCAGATTCAGATCGTGAAGTGCAACTATCATCCCCGAGCCCCTTTTCTTGACGATCCCATTCATTATTCTCATGGTATCGAGTTGATTTCTGAGATCCAATGAGCTCGTAGGCTCGTCAAATAGGTAGAAACCTGGATCCTGTGTCAGGGCGCGCGCGATGAAAACCCTCTGCATTTGACCGCCAGATAGTTCATTGACATACCTATCGGCGAGGTCGTCGACCCTCATGGCCATCATGGCCTCCGCGGCGATCTTGAGGTCATTCCTCGTGTAGGACCACTCCATGTATGGGCACCTGCCCACCAGGACAGTATCATAGACAGTGGAGAAAACGGAATGGATGTTGCTCTGTGGCACATAGGCTATCAGTTTTGCAAGATCTTTCTTTTTGATTTCAGTGATATCGGTACCATTGATATGGACACTGCCAGAAATTGCGGGCTTTACGTTGCAGATGGTCTTGATAAGGGTGGATTTTCCGCACCCATTCGGTCCAAGGAGCGCCAGCACCTCACCGGCCTCGGCCGTGAAGCTTATGTTCTTCAAGACCTCAAAAGAATCGTAACTCTGACAGACGTCCCCGAGTGTGATTCTCATGCCATATTCCTCCAGTTCTTCCTGGTGATAAGCCACATGAAGAATATGCCTCCGATGATGTACATGATCACTCCAACGGGGAGCTGAGATGGTCGAATTATCACTCGTCCCACCGTATCGGATATCAGGAGAATGAGAGCGCCCATTAACGCCGCTGCAGGCATTAGGTACCTAGTATCGTTCCCGATGAAGATTCTGCAAATGTGCGGCGCCATGAGGCCAATAAATCCTATGATGCCCGTAAATGCAAGACATGCAGAAGTGACCAGGGCAGAGAGTGTAAGTCCTCTGATCCTTAGCCTATTCACATTGACGCCGAGACTGCTGACCACGTCATCTCCTGAGGATAGGATGTTAATGTCGACGGCCAACTTCTCCATGAGGATGAAACCTATTGCAACTATCGGGATCAGAACGACCACGGAGCTCCATGTTACACCCCACATGCCCCCCATTAGCCAAAGGGTGATCTCTCGCAGTGCTTCATCGTTGGAGATGTACTTCGCGAATGATATCCCTGCCTGGAAGAGATAACTTATCACCACACCAGCCAGTATCACTGTGGATCGAGATGCGTCCCCCCTGCCGGATATCAAGATGACGAGTATTACGCTTGCCAGGCCAAAAATGAATGAAAAAAGTATGAGAAGCAGGTTCCTAACGGTGATATCCTGACCGAGTATCATCATGCTCTCATAATAGAAAGAGCCGAAGATCATGGGAGCGTAGACTATTGTCATGGCTGCGCCGAATGATGCTGCGGATGAGACTCCCAATGTGAAGGGACTTACCAATGGATTCCTGAGAAGTCCCTGCATGATGACGCCAGATATGGCCAGACTTATGCCAGTGATAAGGGCCATCAGAATGCGCGGCAGCCTGCTGTTAAGAATGATAGTAGAGTACCACTCCTTCTCTGGCCCAGATATAAAGGACGGAAAGAGCTGGTGACCGATCACCTTCAAAGTGTCCGTTACGGGAATATCTACCGAGCCTATTCCCAGAGCTATCAACGAGGCGATGGTGGTCAAAACAAGCAGACCAAGGATGAATAACACCCTCTTTCTCACGGTGATATTGTACAATCCTTCCAGGCCGTCGTAAGAGACCCTTTTCCTCAGAATATCAACGAGGCTGGTCCGCTGGGCCTCCACGATCACCTCGGCCTCTGTCAGATCTTTTACCATGTGTCTGCCCGCTCAATTTTATAAAGTGAAAGAATGGGAGGGATGTCCTCCCTTTGGGTTGGGACCACGATTTTCAAGACGATGCCATATCGATCTTGAATACGAACTCGGTCTTGTCGTATGTGAATCCGAACTCATCGTTGAAGTCCTGGACAAGCTTCGCGGCGCTTAACTCCCCTGTTTCATAACCCAATGCCTCGGCGATGCAGACGTAGCCGACATGGTCAAGAGGTCCGGAGAGGACGTCGGTGTCGATGACGTAGACATTACCGGCACTGATGGCGTTGAGGTCTTCATAGAGAGTATTGATGTCGAGGAACTTGCTGTATTCTGACTGTGCGGTAGACACGCCGTCGATGGTGCCGCGGATGAGAATGCGATCAATGCCGTGTTCGTTGTCATAGTCTAGTATACTTTCTGCCTGGATTTTAGACGTGGAACCAGTGGTGTCTGGGTCGAGGATGCCGATACAATTTGTAGCGCCGATGCTCTCTGTGATCTTGCTTAGTTCAGAAGTGACGGCATAGGGCTTCTTCAGGCTCAGGAACATGAACATGAAGACTGGCTTTTCATCGGAGCCCGAATCGAGGCCGAGCACGCTGTCCACCACTCCGTTGTATATCTGAGTGTACTTGTCCGCCCTTTCTTGCGTGGATGAGCCGAAGATGGCGACAAGCTGCTCAAGGTCCGTAAGCATTGTCTCTCCATAGCAATCAAGACGGACGATCTGGATTCCCTGAGATTCAAGCTCCTCAGAATTGGTGATCGATCTTGCGCTAGATTGACAGATGAGAATTTTTGACCCCGTGGATAGTATGGTCTCCCCATCTGGAGACTTATATTCGCCAAGGTCCTTAACATCGCCGTAGATCTCGGGCAGAAGTGAGATCGTTGTCTCATCTGCGGCAGTGACCAGGTCGGCCACACCGAGGATCTGCATGAATTTGGCTGCATTGGTATTGGTCAAACATACCTTTTTTACAGGCAGCTCAATCTCAACTTCATTCCCCAGGCTATCGGTGATCGTGATAGTTTTTTCTTCATCTCCCAGGCCATCATTACCAGTTTTCTCTTTCTCTCCCGGATCATCATTTTCAGTTGTTGCGAAGTAGATCCCTGCTGCTGCAACAATGATGATTCCTACGACAATCAGCGATATTGTTTGAACCTTACGCATACGAAATCAACAAAAGGTGTTACTACATCACAGTATAAATCATTTAT
Source organism: Methanobacteriota archaeon (assembly GCA_012519255.1). Lineage (GTDB taxonomy): Archaea > Thermoplasmatota > Thermoplasmata > Methanomassiliicoccales > Methanomassiliicoccaceae > DTU008. The sequence goes on from JAAYQQ010000086.1 coordinate 8,063, forward strand.
TGGCAATGATATTTTGAGGAGATTTAATATCGGTCTGGAATCTGCAAAGACACGATGAATGAACGCGATTCTCCATATTTCGAAGTTCATATACTCAAGCTGTAAAATGAGTCACTGCGAATATTATGGTGGAGCATTTTCATTATTAGCTCTCCTTTGAGAATTCTAGAATGAGTTGGCTAATGCAGTGGGCATATCTATGACCCCATATAATCTGATAAAGGTGCTGCAGGGCCCTGATGTGATCAATTATTTTGATGGCGAGTATTTCTCAGTTGACAGGGGATGACCTATCTCTCAAGACTGCTCATCAATGGAAAATTATTGTCAGATGTAGACATTTGAGTCTGGAAATGGGCGTTTCCATATTCGTGCTGTATAATTATCGCGTGTATAGTTACATGCTTAACATTTCAAGCTACACTGAATTACGGGGGATACGCGAATCTATTTCACAAAGAAATGCATGGCCACTTCCGTGAATCCGGAGGATCTCAAGCTCATAGCCTTGATAGGACTGGGAGGCGCCTTTGGAAGCATCCTCCGTTACTTCATAGCAGGCTATGTTGGTTCCCATGATTTTCCCTGGGGCACATTCACGGTGAATTTTCTGGGCAGCTTCTTTCTCGCCATGATCTTCTTCTCGTCACTGGGAAAGGAGCTATCTCCCGAGATTCAGGTCTTCTTGTTTGTCGGCCTCTTCGGTGGCTTCACTACCATGTCAACATTCAGCCTGGACACTATTGGACTCCTCATAACTGAGAGGTTCGGGGCTGCGCTGTTAAACATGGTCCTTAATGGTGGCCTTTGTGTACTAGGAGCACTGGGCGGCCGGTGGTTCGGCATGCTTCTTATGTGACCATGCTTTTTCCAGTTCATCTGTCAGGTGCATGCTCCTAAAATTCATCGGCTTCGGCCACATGCCAGACCGTGTAAAATGCATGCTGTGCACCGTGAGTCAAGATATGATAACTATTTTTTTATCGCCACCTATGGACACAATTAATCGAGTAAGGAAGATGGATCCAAGATGATTACATTGCTGACCAACCAACAATGTCTTCGATAAGTCGCCCCATAATATTTGGGATTCATGATATTTAGGATTGGAGAAGTTTGAAACCCCGGCCGGCATCGGTGCTTCTGAGAACATGCCCCGTGTATGATTTCTTCATCAAGACAATCTTACAAGGGAGAAGGGTCGCAAAGCAGTAAGAATCGCACTATATCGAAGAGCGAGTACGTATTCCAATCTTGGAAGAATGCATTCTAAGAATGAAGAGTTCTAAGAGAGTTGTACACATAGTCAAGAGTATTCTATTCCCATAATTGGTAAAAGATAGGCATGCTACATATTAGCACTCATCACGTAGTGCATTAATCATGTAATAATAATGTAGTAATGTTATCAGCTTAACTAATTACTTTACTACTAATAGGAGGGTAAAAATGGGGTTTAGAGCAGGGATTTACGGTGCAAATTCACCCTCATCAGAACCCTCATTTTCGTACAAATCACAGAGCTCGTTGAGAAATTGATCATAGGTTCGGCGGAATTTCAAACGATAAAGGCGGTCCCTCGTCGAGGCAGAAATTTGTATACTCGTCTTTTCGGATTTACTTTCCTCGTTCATTTCCATCCCTTTCACTGACTTGATGAGAAGAGTTATAGATTTTATGTAAATAATAGTTATTATTGGAACTATAGAGGCTATAGAATCATATTATGATATACATATTATAAGAAACAATAGTCTCCTGTACATAAAAGAGGATTATAGTCAACGACGGTCTCCCGAATATCAAATTGAATGTGCCATAGAACCGGTCGGAAGCGCCACCGCACGACCATTTCTGGTGTCGAGACACGATATAGCACGGTAAAGTATCTGCTATTATAATTGATAACAATATCTCCGTACCCTCTGCAACACTATGATCATGACGTCGACCGGGTTCACCCATTCACTCATCATATTCTAGAATTCGGGATTCTCCACAGGGCGATTTGACCGCCGGGGTGCATTTCCCCCGAACCAGGGGACCTCATTTTGAACAGAGCGGGCATGGAACCCCTATAATATCGTATAAACGATTAATAGAATATGTTGTTAAGCAAATAGCATTATTTCATAATCATCTACCAAAACCATCGTGAATTGGGCAGTTAATATCTGGAGTTGCGGCCCAATTTTCTGCCTGCTTTGAGGTCAGTTCTGCGGCAACTCCCATAAGCCGGCCGGGGCATCGTTCGATGACGTTCGAGCATCCTGAGAATATATTTCAGATTCATTGTCCAATAGAGCCCGGTCAAGTCAATTATCAAGTCGCATCGAGATCGTCCCTCACAAGCAAGTCTTGCTGACTCGATCCATGGCGAATCCCCGTCCTGAGTTCAATAGACACCAACAAGGCCCGTGAAAATGGGGATTTCACATCAAGTAACGGTACATCATTTACTATGAACGCCCATTACGATATGAGAGCGATAATGAAATATAATGATGAATCGTGGGCCCGACATCTATTCGCCCAAACATGTTTGTTGAGATGTCGCCTATAATTAAGGATGAGTCCGGTCACCAGAAACATCCATCTGGAGGAAATGGACGGCTTCGAGTTTGAAAATCTATGCAAGGTGATTTTCGAACGATTGGATTATGGGGAGGTGGAACTGCAGCCTCCGGTTGGAGATGGAGGCAAGGATCTCCTTATATTCAGCCCTCAAGGAAAGATAGTCGTTGAATGCAAGCACCAGCCAAACACATCGATCGGGAGGCCGATAGTCCAGAAGCTTCACTCTGCGACGATATCGGAGGGTGCCGTGAAGGGCATCGTCGTCACCACTGGTAAGTTCTCCAGGCAGGCGATGGAGCATGCTTCAGAGCTGAGTCCCACCATCGAGCTCGTGGACATGGCCATGCTCCGGGATCTCGCATCCAGGGCAGGGATCCATCTGATGTGCGGTAAGGAAACGGCCCCCATACACACCTATCATGTGCTCACCGAGAATGAGGTGTCCGATGTGACGGCGAATCATCTATCCCATGATATGATCTCCCATCCAGCGGTGATCGGGGATGTGCTCTCTATCAAAGGGCTGGATGTGTCCCTTCGTCCGGTCTACAGGATCACCTATAAGATCGATGCTGTTTTCGCCACCACCGTGGGCGTGTTGCACAGGGAGTGCTCGAGCGGACAGCTCTTCATCGACGGATGCGATGGTGTCGATATCCAGGGCGGAGTGGCTGACTATTTCGCCTCCACCCCTTATGACAAGATGGTGCGTTGGGAGGATGTCGCAGCCCGATCGCACACCAGGAGCAGGGCGTTCCAGATACAGCGGACTTCGGCCAAGGAAAAAGCATTGGGCGCTATAATCCAGAATCATACCCAGACCATCGTATATCATGGACGCAACAATCAGAGGTACACGAAGGTTTGCGCTCCGACCAGGAACGACATCTTCATCGACAGCATATCCCAGGAGTACATCCCAGAATATCAGGCCGACTACCTGCTCGCTGGAAGGAGTCAGAAGATGATGTTCGCCGCCAACGGAACCCCTTCGATCCATGTGGTTGACGATTCCACCGCAACCTGCCCAATCTGTCGTTCGCATATCAGTGGGAGCAGGTCGCTCTGCAATGAGTGTGGTCTTGTGACCTGTACGAAGTCATCCATCTTCAAGAGGAGACGTCACGCCCTTCAGTGCGAGATTTGTGGGATGACACTCTGCCCCCACTGTGCATCATACGTGAGGAGGTCGTTGTTGCTGAAGAAGATAGTCTGCAGCAGATGTGGCGACGACCTCGCAAGGAGGGGGAAGCGTGTGAGAAAGCTCCTCCCCGCAAGGTGATATCAGAAGGCCTGAACCCCTCGTCAGCGAGGCGTATCCGGCCGCCATAAAGTAATCTGCGGATCATGACGCCATCATCCTCGATAAGCCATCCGAGCCGTATGAATTCAACACAGGTAGAGTTGAAATCACACTCGCCCTTTGTTGGTAAAACGGGAACCTTGGGGAAGATCTTTCAAAAACACCATGGCAAGAATGAGTTGTTGGAAAGAATAAAATGAAAGGGTTTGGAAACAGTTTTCTCGTTTCCGCTTATGCCTTGGCCGCAGCAGGCGCCGAAATGAATAGTGGAAGCACCTGATCTCCCTTCATGACAAGCAGCATGATGGCGGCAGCCATGTAGAAGGCCAGCAAGGAAAAGATCATCCATAGCGCGCCTACGGCGAACTTCAATCCGTCCTGGCCATTATACCAGAGCGCGGTCACGAAGAACGCGACGGTTGCAATAAGCAGAAGGACCGGCAACAGCTTGACTGGTTGGGCGAGCGAGACAAAGGCATCAATCAGAATGATGATGCCAATGAGCAAGCAGAGCATCGCAGCACTTACTCCACCAACCAATACGATGGTGAAGAAGAATATCGATAGCGGCCCAAATATCGCGGTCCCGAGAAGGTTTTCGTTCAGATATGCAAAGATGGTAGCTACCAGGGTAACAATGCCGACAAACGGACCCACCATTACGACAAGGTCCAATGAGTCAACACCCAGGCCAAAGACGGCGACGGCAAATGTAAACATACTGATTGCCAGTAATGCCAGCACATCTGCCATTGCGACTTTCACGTGTACATTCGATTCTTCCGCCATTTCTTACCTCCGATTCTCGAGTTTATATATGCGAAACCAAAACAGTCAGAGAAAGAGTGATTCCCTAGACTATATCGGTTCTAACATGTTCTCCTCCCTTGTGAGATTGCTACTATTCTAGCAACCTAGATTCTTATAATGGACTCCTAAGATAATACAGTTAGTATCAAATGTATAATCTGATACTCTTTTTAGAGTTAAGAACTATTTTCTGGTATAATCATATGTGCTGTTAAGTCTCCCTGATAGGCCCAAGTGGTTCTCAAAAAGAAATCTCTCGGTAAAGAATCTCTACAGGAAATAAAGGGGTTGAAACAATGTCGCTTCAGGTCATCAGGGCGCGGGGGAACGGCCAAGCTCATTGAGCCTGGCCAAATAGGTCCTTCGCCTGGCATCATATCCTTCCTTATTCTTCCCAAACGGGACGTATTCCGCCACCCTCCGGCCGCTGGATGCCAGAGTCTCCTTGGTCTCGTCAGATAGGCCCTTGAGAAATGCCAACTCAAGGATATCATAATCACTGATGCGCCTCTCCACCCATCGCAGGATATCTGGATCATGTGTGGCCACGGAGAAGGGCACGTCCCAGTCGATTACCATCTCAGCGAGGTCCTTGAAAACCTCGGCGATCGTGTCAAAATCGGTCAGATCTCCTGCATAAGCGCCCTTGACCAGACGGATGGTGACGCCAGCATCAAGCATGGTGTCTATATCCTGACCAGTGCGGCGCAGATATGCTTGCAGCGCGACGGTCACGGGCAGACCAGATCGGGCGCAATCCTCGGCCATCGCCAGGGTCAGATCAACCATTCGCCGTCCTTCCATATCCAGTTCGAAAGGGACCCCTAGTCGAGCTGATTCTGCGCACAGCTCCCTGGCCAGATTCAAAGCGAGTTCACGGTTCGCAGTCCCGCCCAGCGTTGATGGCTTTACAGAGATGGAGGCAGTGAGGCGCCGGTCAGAGATATCTCTGATCAAGGCAAGATAATCATAGAATATTGCCCTGGCCATTGCCTCCTCGCGATAGTACCGGCCCAGGA
>JAAYQQ010000087.1 GCA_012519255.1 Methanobacteriota archaeon
ATTATGCTGGCAAGATCCTCGGCCCCATCTGCACCAATCATGGGAGGCGATGTTATGCCCCATCATTTGTAATCCTTCCATATGTGGGAGAGAGTGTGGGCACTGCGTGGGTCGCTTGGACACATGATTATTAACTCATAGTTGCATGATTAATGCGATGCGACCTCGCCCGTTTGCCGTCATGGCCACCATCTATATCTCCGTGCAGGTCGCAGCCATTCTCCTGGCGCCATTGTTCCTACAGGGGGTTGGAGAACCGCCCAACCCTAACGATCCCCTCAATCCGATCATCTACATGCTCCTAATTATCGCCATGACGGGATTCATCCTTCTACTTTTCAAATATAAGTGGAAAGGAATGCTCCAGGGAATATTCTACGCTTCTATATTCATCACCATTCTGTATGTGTTCATTCCATTGCTGCTTGAGATTGAGGGCGCTCTCGGCCTGAACAGCGGTGGGTGGTTTCCCCTCCTCGGGGCGCTCGGCCTTGCCGCCGGCCTCATGTATGCCCTGATGAAATACAGAGAGTGGTACGTCATTAATCTCATAGGGCTCATTGTCGCCATCGGCATCACAGCCATCTTGGGTATGTCCCTGGGCATACTTTCTTCGATAATTCTGCTCATAATCATGGCCGCCTATGACGCCATCGCCGTTTACAAGACTAAACATATGATCACATTGGCAGAGGGCGTGGCACAAATGCGACTACCGATACTATTTGTCGTGCCCAAGAGCCGAGATTTTACCATGGATCGCCTGGATGAGACGGGGATCACTCAATCAGAAGGTGGCGAACGAGAAGCATTCTTTATGGGGGTAGGCGACACAGTCATCCCGGGCATACTTGCCGTATCGGCCTCACTATATCTTCCCAACACCGCCTCCTTTTTGCTCACGGCCAACCTATGGGCAGCTATTGGGGCCATTATCGGAGGATTGATGGGCTATCTGCTTCTGCTCCGATTTGTCCTGAGGGGCAAACCTCAGGCAGGACTCCCATTTCTCAATAGCGGAGCCATCCTAGGCTATCTGTTGGCATATGCTATGGTTTACCAGAATCTCAATCTCCACGCATTCGGGCTGTGAGAAAAGGTAAAGTCAGAGGATGACATAGGAGAGAGTATGAGATTCCTGGTGTTATCAGACATCCATGGTCAGAGTAGGGTCGCCAAATGGGCGAATCGCCTGGCCGCCGAGAATGATGCGGATGAATTCATTGTTCTAGGCGATATCGTACACTTCAGCCCGGCAGGGTGGGCAGAGGAGTTTCTAAATTTGCTTGATCTTCCTGCCTACGTCATACCGGGCAATTGCGATCCCCCTATGGCGTTGCAATACATCGAGCGGGTGGGTACACTCCTGCATGAGCGAAAAATGGAGATGGATGGATGGACTTTCATCGGCCTTGGCGGATCTAACCCCACCATCTTCGATACACCTTTCGAGATGGAAGAAGATGATATTCGGGAACGATTGAAACCTCTGATGGAAGAGGGCGCCATCCTGGTACTTCACTGCCCCCCATATGGGCTCCATGATAAGGTTGCTGGGGGCAAGCATGTTGGTAGCACGGCCATTCTAGATCTCGTGAAAGAATATCGCCCCAAGGTCGTCCTCTCCGGACATATCCATGAGGATCGCGGCATGGTGGAGAAGGATGGCACCTTATTCATGAACCCAGGGGCAGCCAAAGATGGGTTCTCCGCGATATTGGAACTTAATGAGAATATCAAGGGCACTCTTCTGAACAAAGTGGCCGATTAAACATAGATCCGATTAAGAAGACTGGGCAGATATGGGCCAACTGAGCAGGGAAGAAAAGTAAAGCTTTTATAGTCTACTCAATTTAATGGCTGAGGATTAGCATGGCATTGTGGCACGGTAAATCCAAGCGTAAGCCTAGTGGCGGGCGTTTGGTTCAGAGAAGAAAGAAGCGACGTTTCGAGATCGGGCGAGAGCCAATATATACAAACGTGGGTCAGGAGAGCCTGAGGAAGTACCGCACAATGGGCGGTAACTCGAAGAACAGAATGCTCAGTGCTGCCTATGCCAACGTGATGGATCCCAAGAATAACCAGATTACCAGGGTCCGAATCATCAGGGTTTTGCAGAACCCCGCCGATCCTAACTACGTTCAGCGTAACATCATGAATCGCGGAGCCACTATTCAGACAGACATAGGGGTTGCTCGCATCACATCTCGCCCGGGGCAAGACGGTACGATTAACGCTGTCCTCGTCTCCGAGTGAATGGTTTTGCCCGGAAGGGCAGACCACCTTACTCCCTCCGCCACATTACGCCGAACAGGTTAGGTCGCATCTTGATACAGCTTCCGTACCCCCGGAGGGATAAAATCCTTTAATATCTCATCTCATTCTCCCATTTATGGCTAAGGAGTTCGATGCGGACAAGGCATGGGTGCTTTGGCCGGAATATTTTGACGTGGATCGCACCCGTAGGCAGGGCCGTCGTGTCAAGAAAGGCCTGGCCGTGAAGGAGCCCCAGCTCGTCAACGTAATTAAGGCAGTGGAGAAACTCGGCCTAGGGTGGAAGGTCGAGGATGGAAAAAGCTATCCTGGCGCTTGGTGGAACAAGCAAGGGATGTTGCTTGTTGAGAACAATATGGCCAAGACCAAACTGTTGACCAAGGTGGCTCAGGAGCTTCAACGCGTTCAGCGGTCCTGACCAGTTTCTACTTCTTCCACCAATCGCTTACCTGTAGACACGCTGTCAACTGAGTGGATCACTGCCCCTGCCTCAGTTATGGTGGCCTCCACATCCTCGAAGATAATGGCGTTGCCTTCGATTGTTATCTTCACTGTCTCAGTATCTTGATCCACTTCGATAATGGTGATATTCACGCCCGAAGTGCCATCTAGAATACTTAAATGCTGAGAAAGTTCCACGATGCTGGGATGGTGTGGTTTCAGGACATCCAGGACTAGCCTTCTTATGTCTGTCACAATCCGTCACTTATCCTTGTTTTTGGTCGAATGATTTTCGTATATAAATATTGACCTCTCAGCGTCGAGAGTTCCACTATCTGCCCTACCAATGACGGGATCATTGTCCTGCGCATGGCGCCAGGGAGCCCTTCCCACTTCAAGCCTGTCGCATAAGTCTGAATCATTGCTCGCGATCATGCGGTTTGTTTATCCACCCGCTAATCATCTGATGATCATGGTTACTGAGATGGTCGCGACATGGTTTTGATGCATTATCTCTGATAGATATTTTTTAGGGCCGAAAGGGTAAAACCAACATGGAGCATACAACTGTCCATGCTCCCCTTCCAAGAGGTCCGTGTACTCGATATCAACTCCGAACACCTCGGCGTGCCGGTCGATGCGCTTATGGAGAATGCCGGTGAGGCTGCCGCCGATGCCATCAGTCAGGAAATAGGCGAGGGAAAGAAGATAGCAGTGGTGTGCGGAGTGGGCAACAATGCCGGAGATGGTTTCGTGGCAGCGCGCAACCTCATGCGTCATAACGATGTGGTGGTTCTATTGGCTAGCCCCCCTGCCGAGATACGCACGGGAGTGGCCAGGCGGGCCTATGAACGCATTAAGCACATTGCCACCCCTTCCGTAGGTGTAACCTTTGCTAACTTCGATGTGGTAGTCGATGCGCTCCTAGGTACGGGGACAAAAAAGGAGGTGCGGGAGCCCTACCGCACTCTCATAAACCGCCTCAACGAATCTGCCAAATTCATCGTCTCAATCGATGTCCCCTCTGGTCTGGGCACCGATGTGGCCGTTCGGCCAAATATGACCGTGACATTTACCGATGTTAAGTGTGGAATGAACCCGGAAAACTCGGGCCAGATCGTGGTCAAAGATATTGGCATCCCTCTAGATGCCAGCCGATTCGTGGGGCCGGGGGAGTTTATCTATTATCCAACCAGGAGGCCAGACTCTCACAAGGGAGAGAATGGAAAGGTGCTCATCATTGGCGGGGGGCCATTCACTGGAGCACCTGCCCTCGCCGGTTTGGCAGCATACCGTACTGGGGTAGACATCGTCAGCATCGCCGTCCCTGAGGTGGCCTTTGAAGTGGTCGCCGGCTATTCTCCCAATGTCATCGTTCACAGACTGCATGGCAAGTTCCTGTCAGAAGAAGATATAGAGCACTGTCTACGAATTGCCAAAAAAGCCGATGCCGTGCTCATCGGCCCCGGACTGGGTACTGAACCCGATACTCTTTCCGCGGTGCGCGACTTCGTCGGTAGATGTGATAAGCCCATGGTCATCGACGCCGACGCCATCTCTGCCATCGCCATGGATCCTTCTGTGCTTGCGGGAAAGCGAGGAGTTATTACTCCCCACGCTACCGAGTTCGAGACACTGGCAGGCGCCCCTCTTCCCCAGGATGAGGGAGAGCGTGAACAGGCAGTGGCTGAAGTGGCTAGTCGACTGGGATTCACCATATTGGCCAAGCAGAAGGTGGATATCATTTCAGATGGTAACTGGACCAAGCTCAACCGGACTGGCAACGCCAGTATGTCGGTAGCAGGGACGGGCGATGTTCTGGCAGGAGAAACTGTGGCCCTGCTATCCAAAAACGTCACGCCATTCAACGCCGCCCGTATGGCAGCCTTCCTCAATGGAACGGCGGGAGATCTTGCCTTCGAACAGCTGGGTTACTCCATCATGGCCACCGACGTCATCGAGCATATCCCAGAGGCCATGCGTCAGATCCTCCGGATGCTCTGAGCACCGCATTTTGTACCCTGTCCACCATCTGGTAAGGCATGAGGTTGGGCCTCATCTCCGACGTCCATGCCAATGCTCCAGCTCTGGCCATAGTGCTGGATGATCTGCGCAGCCGGGGCATCGAACGGGTGTTGTGCGCCGGAGATATAGTGGGATACTATCCTTTTCCCAATGAGACCATCTCTCTCCTAACAGAGCATTGTGTCCTTTCTATTCAGGGCAACCATGATCGTTCGGTACTTCATGTAAACACCTCGCAGATGAATCCCTATGCTCGCGATGTCGTGGACTGGACAGCGAGACACCTGAACGAGGCGGGGCGGCATTATTTAGAGGGGCTCCCCCGGTTCACCACAGTGCACTCTGATCATTTGGCTGTAAGTATGCACCATGGCTCTCCCCGAGATCCTGTGAAGTATGTTTATGAAGAGGAGGCCACTGAAGATCTGCTACGAGTATCAAGGAGCTCTGTTCTGATCCTCGGCCATACTCACATTCCATTTGTCAAAAGGTTTCCCAGTGGCCTTATAGTGAACCCTGGCTCGGTCGGTCAGCCAAGGGACGGCGATCCTCGTGCAAGTTATTCCATCCTCGACACCGCAAGGGGCAAAGTGATTAATCATCGAGTCGAGTATGATATAGACAAGGTAGCGCAGAAGATTGATGAGGTGGGTTTCCCCCGAATGCTCGGTGAGCGCCTTTATGCAGGTTTTTAGAGAAGAACATTAACTATCGATCCCTATTCACAAGAGCCTGTCAATGAGTGAAACCTGTCCAATCCCCGACCACCTCGCCCTCGGAATTGAGGGCGGCACCATGGCCATATGTGTAGGAGATCTACATATTGGCCTGGAGTCGGAACTTCGATCCAAGGGAGTGTACGTACCATCTCAAACCCATCGCATGGAACGTGAGCTCATCTCCCTAAGTAAGGGGCATGATCGACTCATCATACTGGGCGATCTTAAGAACAAGGTGCCCGGAAGCTCACGGCAGGAATACAGGGAGATACCCCCATTCCTTCGGAAGATGCAGAAACATTACGCCAGCATAGATCTCGTAC
>JAAYQQ010000088.1 GCA_012519255.1 Methanobacteriota archaeon
CAATGCCAGGGCCAAAGCCACCAGCGGTTACTACATACTCTGCCCCTACCTACAATGGTCCTACGGGCACATCACCAAGTTCATGCTGGATGAGGGGGCCATCTTCTACTATGATAGCCTTAATGTCAACATCACCACCGATCGCAGTAAGGATTCATTCTCAATGAGTATGAATATCTCGCTTGGCAAGGATATGCCTGAGGGCGAGTACAAACTGTTCTCTCGACTACAACCGATGAGCTATGAAGATGGCCAGAGCGGTACACGCTTCAACCAGAACTTCACCCTGATGAAGGGAGGATCTGTGCATATAGATCTAGGACCGATCAAGGCCGACGAATATTCCTCAGCGACCTATGATGCCGTGATCAGGGGGCCAAATGGGGAATTGTATGCGTTCGGATTCAACAAGGGAGTTTATGAGGGGTGGTACTATGACTACCGATACTGACATTGTGCTTGCAGGCCGAGGACTCTCCAAGGCCTATGGCAATCGTTTCACCGCCCGTACCGTGCAGGCACTCGACGACGCATCCTTCGAACTGAGAAAGGGTGAGATCTGTGGCCTGGTCGGGCCGAACGGTGCTGGCAAGTCAACACTTATCAAACTCATCATGGGCATCGAGCCGAAGGACCGTGGAGAGATCGACATGAATGGTTTGGACCCGCGGATGGCACTCGGCTACGTTCCCGAGCGTCCGACCTTCTTTGAGGATTTCTCTGCAATGCAGAACCTTCTCTACGTTGCACGTCTGAATAACATTGCCGCGCCGGAGGATGTGTGCGCTCGACAGCTCCGCGACTTTGGCCTGGGGGGATGGGAAGATGAGCCCGTGGTAAATTTCTCTAAGGGGATGAAGCAGCGCTTGGCCATCGCCCGCTCGGTGCTCCATGATCCAAAGGCCCTAATCATGGACGAACCATTCTCTGGCCTGGATCCCGGGATGATGATGGAGCTCAGGGAGATCATGCGCTCGCTCAAGGAAAGGGGCATGGCCATGTTACTATCCTCTCACGAGCTGAATGAGATCGACCAGTTGTGCGACTCTATCTTATTCATTAGGTCCGGCCGCATCTTAAAGAAGGAAGAATTCCACGCCACGGTCCAAAAGGTCAACTTCCGCATAATGCTGGCCGCTCCCAATGGGGCAGTGCCGGCAGCCCTTGTGGGGTGGAATATTCTTTCACAGTCGCCCGATGGACTATCCTTCATTGTAGAGGCGGCCAGGGAGGAGGTCCCCGACATCGTCGCTGAGGTCGTGGAAGCTGGCGGACGTATCATGGCCTGCGGCATAGCCCAACGCAAGGCTGAAGATCTCTACGCCGAGGTCTTTCTACCGGAGGTGAGAGCGTGAGCGAACTGGTCACTCACCTGCGAAAGGATATCCGCATGCACATGCTCGATCCCATGTTCATAATACTGCTGGTCATCCTATGTGGGGCGGCCCTCATCGTTGCCTTGGCTTCCTGTGCTGGCTACATAAATAGTATCGGTTATGGTCGAGATATTGTCACCGCTGCAAGTCTACAGATGCAGCAGCGGCTCGTCCTGGCAAACTATTGGAACTCCATCGCTGGCATCTATATGATCGTCTTCACAGTAATCGCTTCGCTAGCCCTCGCTGGGGAGAAGGAATCAGGGATGGTGAAGTATATACTCACCCATCGCACCTCCAAGTTGTGGTTCTATATCAGCAAGTTTCTCATCCTTCTCGGCGTGGTAGCCATCGCCATGGTCATAGCTCTGGTCGCCTACTTCGTGGTGTTCTCGGTCATGGACGTACCCCTGCTGGATGTAGGCATACTGGCCAAATCCATGATATTTCCACTCCTCATTGCGCTAGTGTTCTCTGCCCTTGGCCTGACGATCTCTGCATTATCCAAGAAGAGGTCCGGGGCCGTTGTGGCCTCGGTGGCTGTTTTTGTATTACTCACCTTCCTTAGTCCTGTGAGCATATATTTGGGGATGGATGCTGCCCATGAGGTAAATCCAGACGCAAACCTTCAGAATGTTGTCGACTTCATCCCTCTAGAATATAAGCTCCTGATATATGCCAATCCATTGGTGCTGAGCTATGGGCTGCCAATGATCATGGATGTCTACACCAACACCTATCACGATCTACCTCAACTATATGGTCTGGAAGAAGGTGCGGCCCTTGGCCTATTCATGGTGCTGACATGGTTTGTCATTGGGTTGATAGGGTTCTCCAGGGAGCGCATGGACAAGGGCTGGTTCACCCGAATCAGGGGGAGGCTTAAGAGCTAGGTCGTTCTCCCCCAGCTATCTCCAGTATAGGATGGGTCGGTTCGCACCATTGTACTGGACCCCCATTGCTAGGTGCTCCCGTCTGAATACAAATGGGCAACCATTTTAAAGAACCAGCTTTTACCGACCGTCCGAGAGATATTTTGGACTTGAATAATACAATCCCCTATCTGAACATCAACTGGTGGCACCTGATAGTCGCCATCGTCATCCTTGTAGTTGGCTACCTGGTCATCAAGGTCTTGATGATCATCTTGAAGAGGGTTATGAGCCGGATGCATCTGCCGGAGCTGCTGGCCGGTTTCTTGGTCCGTGTACTGAAGATATTGCTGTATCTGGTCCTGATACTGGTCTTCCTTGGGGCACTGGGCATAGAGACTGGCTCGGCCCTGCTGGCCATGTCCGCCATCGTCGGCCTGGTGCTTGGCTTCGGTCTCCAGGACACGATGAGCAACTTCTTTGCCGGGGTATGGCTGGCATTGATCCGCCCCTTCAAAAAGGATGACTGGATCACCGTCAATGGTTTCTCCGGCAGGATCGATTCCATCGGCATAATGTCCACCGTGATGGTCACCGCGGACAATACCTACATCACTCTCCCCAACAAGAGCGTGTGGGGCAGCCCGATCACCAATACCAGCCACATGCCCACCAGGAGGGTTGACGTATCGATTGGCACCAGCTATTCTGGGGACGTGAACAAGGCCATCTCCGTGGCCATGGACCTCATGAACCGCCATCCCCTGGTGCTGAAGGATCCCGCGCCCGTGGTCCGGGTTGACAGCCTTGGTGACACCAAGATCAACCTGTCCCTGAGGGCATGGACCAAGAATGAGGACTATTGGACGGTCAATTGGGACCTCAACAAGAGTGTGGTCGAGGCTTTCAGGCAGGAAGGCCTGGAGATCCCCCTGCCCCGGATGGATGTACAGCTCCGGCAAGAGGCCTGACCTCCTCTCCTTTCCTTTTTTTTAATTGGGCGGCATCATCCGCAGAATGACATTTCAGGCATGGACCTCGGATATTTCCGTGATTTTCAAAGGCGGCATTCTCCGCAAAAAGGAACGACGGCATCGTCCCTGATCCTCATCTTCTAATGCTCGCTCGTGGTCATCCAACGCCTCCGCCCGAGCTTTCTCAGGCGGCGAATGGCATTCCTCGTCTTAGGCCGCATGTATCGCGGCCAGCATATTAATCGTGGACATGAGCGCTCCCTTCTTTCCCATATCCTTCGATTTACGTTTGTAATAATGCGGTGGCGGTCGAATCGCAATAACGAGTATGAGGCACGGTCACGTACTCCACGTTTGAACACATCATGGGGTCCTCGCTCCCGGTCATCCGGCCGTGATACTTCTTTTCTCTAGAGAATTACGCACGCGTGGAACCACCCGAAGTAGGCGCACAGCCTCTCGGAGTCCTGGGGACGCTCATGATGGCGGCATATGAGCTGCTTTCGACCTGTCCGACTTTTCAGTAAAGGGGGTGACCGCTGCTTTCTGGCCAGAGGGGGTGGGATCAGGCCTGGCCGCTCTTCAGCAGCTTCGGTATGCCGGATGATTCCCTTGGTCCCACGATAATCTTCAGACCGCTGAGCTCCTGCAGCTTGCCGGACATGCGAGAGAGCAGACCAGGTATTATGATCTCGCCCCTGATACTCTTCTCACCAACCGCGGCCTCCTCCAATGCGGAGACAACGGTCTCCGCGGTCAATTTACCTGCAGAGAATGCGGTCAGGACCGACATCCCCTCAGTGTCTACAACCAGCAACCATGCTGGCACCTTTGCCTTCTCGATGTCTGCGGCCACGGTGAAATAGGTCAGTGAGAAATTGGTGGTGAACAGGACTGGGGCGTCAGGTCCAGGCTTGTTAATGGGATAGAGTCCCGCCTTCACCTGGATAGGCACCTGCGGATCGGTATAGATGTTCTGCCGTAGCACGAACAGTGGCAAAGCATGCTCGGCATCCAGTTCATCAAACAGGACGATACCACTATACTTCATGGTGGCCAGCATGGCCTTCAGCACCGCCCGAGGATCGCCACATACATTGGTAATGATTGGATATCCAAGTCCACGGAAGGTCTTCTTTACCGCGTTCTTGCGCACGATGGTGTTCTTCTCCACCAGGTCCTGGGCGCGAGCTGGAACAAGGTCCAGCATAAGATCCTCCACGCCGGCCTGCACCGCCTGATTGGCCATTTCAGCCAGCACATTGAGGTCTTCGTCACGCAGCGTCAGAGGGCATTTCAGCTCCTTGGATGCGGCAACCATTTCCTCGAGATTCGAGGACGTGGCGGCATAGAGCAGCGGCCGTTGCAGGTCAGTCTCGGCGGCC
>JAAYQQ010000089.1 GCA_012519255.1 Methanobacteriota archaeon
GGTAAGATTCGGAGACGTAGCGAGAGCAACCGCGCCAGCCGATCATGGGATTCTGCTCCTTGGGCTCATACTTCTCCCCGCCCTTCATGTCGCGATACTCGTTGGTCTTGAAGTCGGAGGTCCGGAGCACCACTGGGCGAGGGTAGAATGCCTTTCCAACGATGGCGATGCCATCGGCAAGCTTGTCTACCAGCTCCTGAGAGCGTCCCTGCTCGATGAGGGCGCAGGGGTGCTCCTGGATATAGGATGTAAAGAGAAACTCGATACGCATAAGGCCCACGCCCTGCACGGGCAAC
This sequence comes from Methanobacteriota archaeon, assembly GCA_012519255.1. Lineage (GTDB taxonomy): Archaea > Thermoplasmatota > Thermoplasmata > Methanomassiliicoccales > Methanomassiliicoccaceae > DTU008. Next base: position 297 of record JAAYQQ010000089.1, read on the forward strand.
TGAGCATACTCTTCAGCCTTCTGCGGTACGCCCACATTGACCATGATCTTGGTAGCGGTCGCAGGAACAGAGGCTGCAACAGTCGGGACGGCCTTGGGTTCTTTCTTTTCCTCCACACCCTCATACACAACGCCCATCTGTCCATGCACAGTGATCATCATGCCATCCTTGAGCACCTTGGTGGCATCGGTTGCACCGACCACGCAGGGTATGCCCAACTCACGCGCCACTATGGCGGCGTGACAGGTCATCCCGCCCTCATCGGTCACGATGGCAGCGGCGCGAGTCATGGCCGGGACCATATCGGGCGTGGTCATCTGGGTGACCATAATATCGCCTTCCCTGACATCGTCCAGGCTCATCCCCTCGTGGAACTGTCTTACCGGTCCGCCGGCGATTCCGGGACTTGCGCCCAATCCCTTGACCAAGACGGCCCTCTGGGATTCCAATTCTTCCATACCATCCTCTACAATGCAGCCGTGAGCCATCTTCTCATTATTGGATAGGGTGGTTATCGGCCTTGCCTGTACAATAAAGATATCTTCGCCCTCAATGCACCACTCGATATCCATGGGCTTGTTGTAATGCATCTCTATCTGATTGCCGATATCGGCAAGCTCGTGAACCTGTTCGTCGGTGATCTTTTGAGCCTTTGCCATATCTTCCGGGATATCTTCGCGCACACACTCGCCAGACTTGCCCCGCACTAGCATCCAGTTCTGTTCGGAGATTCGTTTGTTGAGGATCTTGCGGTGGAACTTGTCCACACAATAGGTGTCCGGGGTCACCCTGCCGCCCACTAGCGCCTCCCCAAGGCCATAGCCGGCCTCGATGATGATATGGGGCAGCTCTGAATTGGGATCAACAGTGAACATGATGCCCGAGCGATCGGATGAGATCATCTTCTGGATGACCACTGCAAGTTTCACCTTGATGTGGTCAAACCCTTTCTGCACGCGGTAGGCAATGGCGCGGGGAGTAAAGAGAGAAGACCAACACTTCTTGATATTCTCTAATAAGGTCTTGGGTTCGCTGACATTGAGATAGGTGTCCTGCTGGCCAGCGAAGGAAGCGGTTGGCAAGTCCTCCGCGGTGGCTGAAGAGCGCACCGCCACTAGTGGGAAACTGCCCTTGCCCAGCTTCTTGTATTCCTTGATGATTTCCTCCTCCAGGTCCTGAGGGATCTTTGATTCCTCAAAGGCCTGACGGATGTTTGAAGAGGCTTCCTGAAGTGCCGCATCTGATGAAGCATCGAGGTTTTCGATGATTGTCAACAGGGCGTTTTCTAGATCATTACTTTCCAGGAAGTAGTCATAGGATTCAGTGGTTAACACGAATCCGGGCGGGACTTCAAAGCCTGCCGAGGTCAGCTCACCCAAATTGGCAGCTTTTCCTCCAGCGATCGGAATATCGTTCACAGCTAAGTCCTTAATGTTTACAATTCTCTTCATTTTAAATCCCCGGAACGGCTCCGTCTGTGGTAAAATGGAGCAAGAGTCGGATAAACTTACTGTAAATATAAGTTATTGAGCTAAAGCTCTAATAGTGGGGCGGGAGCCGGAGCATATGTGGCCCTGCCGACAAGCCGTCGATCCGAAAATAGGCGAAACCATTGAGTAAAGGTATGACGAAAGTCCCCTTCCTTCGAATTCCTTTAATTTATTACGTTATATGGAGGTATGATTTTGTTTATTCGTAGGAGATAGAGCATACATCGTATGAGTTCATAAGATAGGGTTAAATATGCTCAATAATACACGGAGCCAAAGTGAGGGTTTAATTTGACAACTCAGGAGATTCGATGGCACGGCAGAGGCGGACAAGGGGTCGTTACCGCAAACGAGATCCTAGCCGGAGCCGCTCTCTTGGAAGGCAAGTATATGAAGGCCTTCCCAGAGTTCGGACCGGAAAGGATGGGTGCCCCCATCCGCGCATTCGCCCGGATATCCAGCGAACCGATTAAGGTGCACAGCCAGGTCTACTTCCCTGACTATGTGATCGTCCTCGACCCTACCCTCATAGGGAACGTAGATGTTCTGGAGGGTCTCAAGCAGGACGGAGTCCTGGTCGCCAACTACCCCGATGGGACGGCGAAGCTGAAAGAGGTCTTGAAGACAGACATGAAAGTGTATGCCGTGAATGCGACCCAGATTGCTCTGGAGACGGTAGGGAGGCCAATAGCGAACACTGCAATGCTGGGCGCATTGGTCAAAGTTTCCAATATTGTCAAGCTAGAGAGCATTGAGTCGGAGCTGAGGGACAAGCTGGGCGCCAAGCTTTCTGAGAAGGTCGTGGAGAAGAACGTCCAGAGCGTTGAACGTGCCTATAATGAGGTGGGCAAATGAGCACAGCCAAGGATGTTATCGTAAAACCCGGCACCGCCAAGGAATATGAGACTGGCTCCTGGCGCTCCAGGCGCCCGGTGGTGGACAAGGACAAGTGTATCAATTGTTTGATTTGCTGGATGTACTGCCCCGATAACTCCGTGATCGTATCGGAGGGCGAGATGAAGGGCATCAGATATTCTCATTGCAAGGGATGTGGCATTTGTGCTAACCAGTGCACAAAGAATGCCATCGAGATGGTAGAGGAGGGAACTCAATGAAGCGGCTAGCTGTGAATGGTGACCAGGCGGTCGCCCTGTCTTGGAAGCAGATCAACCCTGATGTGGTGGCATCTTATCCCATCACCCCTCAAACCATTATTGTGGAGGCATTCTCTGATTACGTCGCCAACGGCGAGGTAGATACAGAATACATATGCAGTGAATCGGAACACTCGTCCATGAGCATCTGCATCGGCGCCGCTGCTGCTGGAGCTAGAGCGTTGACAGCGACCGCCTCTGCTGGACTCGCATATATGTGGGAGATGCTGTACATTGCAGCCTCCATGCGCGTGCCAGTGGTAATGACAGTAGCCAATCGAGCGCTGTCCGGGCCAATAAACATTCATTGTGACCACTCTGATGCCATGGGTGCACGGGACAGCGGATGGATCCAGATCTTTGGCGAGAACGTGCAGGAGGCATATGATAACTCCATAATGTCCTTCCGCATCGCTGAGCACATGAATGTCCGTCTGCCAGTGATGAACTGCCTGGATGGATTCATCGTTACCCACGCCATCGAATCCCTCACTCCTCTCGAGGACGAAAAGGTCAGGCAGTTCGTGGGCGAGTATAAGCCAATATTGCCTTTACTGGATTACAAGGACCCTCACTCCTTCGGTCCATTCGATATGCCGGATTATTACTATGAGCACAAATATGCTCAGGCCAAGGCGATGGACTGTGCTCTTGATGTGATCCGAGAGGTCTCAGAGGAGTATGCCAAACTGACAGGTCGCAAGTACGATCTCATTGAGTGTTACCGCTGCGAGGATGCTGATTATGTCGCCGTCTCCATGGGCTCTACTGCGGGCACCATGAAGCAAGTAGTAGACGATCTTCGCGAGCAGGGACACAAGGTCGGTTCGGTCAAGATAAGGGTGTTCCGTCCATTCCCATATCTTGAGGTGGCCAAGGTTCTAGAGGGCAAGAAGGGCGTAGCGGTCATGGATCGCGCGATTTCCTTCGGAGCGAACGGACCACTTTTCGCCGATGTCCGTTCGGCACTATTCGACAACCGCAGTCATCCTCGTACTGTCAACTATATCTATGGGCTTGGAGGGAGAGACGTGGGGGTCGAGGACCTTAAGCAAGTGTATTACGATCTTGAGAATGGCCAGGCCAACGTCGTTAATTACCTGGGGGTGAAGCTGTGAGTTCCATTAAAGAGCTAGCGGGAAAGCCGGTCAAGCTGACCGAGGGCCACAGGATGTGTGCTGGATGTGCTGAGCCGATAATTGCTAAGCAAGTGCTCCTGGCCACCGATAAGCCCGTTGTGGTCGCCAATGCCACTGGCTGTTTTGAGGTCTCCACCTCTGGGTATCCCTACTCCGCGTGGGAGGTGCCATGGATTCACAGTGCGTTCGCCAACGCCGCCGCTACCGTGTCTGGCGTGGAGAGTGCATACCGCGCCCTCAAGCGCAAAGGCAAGATCCATGACGATATGCGGTTCGTCGCCTTCGCCGGTGATGGGGGTACATACGATATTGGTATTCAATCCCTGTCTGGCGCCATCGAGCGTGGCCACCACTTCATGTTCGTATGTCTTAACAACGAGGCGTACATGAATACGGGCATACAGCGCTCTGGAGCCACTGGCCGGGGCGCTCAGACTACCACATCCCCATCGGGGACGCATGAGGCAGGGAAGCGAGAATTCCCCAAAGATCTAACGAAGATCATCATCGCCCATGGGCTCCCCTATGCCGCGCAGGCCTCTCCACATAATTGGAAAGACCTGATATACAAGGCGGGGAAGGGCTTCGAGGCCAATGGTCCTGCGTTCCTGAACGTCGTGGCACCATGTCCACGTGGCTGGAGGTACAATAGCTCCAAGACCATAGAGGTGGCCAAGTTGGCTGTGGAGACTTGTCTGTGGCCTCTTTATGAGTATGACCATGGCGAGTGGAACCTCACTGGCGAGTCCAAGCGGATAGCCGAGGGAAAGCTGGAGAAGCGCCCTATACTTGATTGGATAAAGTCCCAGGGCCGGTTCAAGCATCTACTCGATCCTCAGTGGAAATATGTGGCCGACGAAATCCAGGCCAACATAGATGCTCAATGGGATAAACTGATAAAGCTATCCAATCAGTAAAACTCCTTCCCAATTCCTTACTTTTTTTCCGAAGGCGTCGTCTACCACGTCATGTTGAAATATGATGGGCTTCAACCACCATTTCTCCCCGA
>JAAYQQ010000009.1 GCA_012519255.1 Methanobacteriota archaeon
ACCACAGGAATGTCATACTGGGACGTGATCATTCCCCTTACAGTGCTCTCCTGAATGGGATTGGCCACGCTGAATTTCCCAGATACAACTACCGAGTCAACGTGAGGGCACATCTCCTCGATTACCTTCTGCACTTCTTCTTCATCAAGAGGCTCACTCATTGCGCCCATTGAATCATAGCCGCCCTTGACAAAATGAGAGAGCTTGCATGGAAATTTCCAGTCGGCATCCGGTTTCCATCCGATGCCTATCAGGCCAACCTCGCCTCCCCGCCCTTCCAGTATAGAATTGGTAGCCAGGGTAGTAGATAAGCCAACCATTTTGATGTCTTTGACATCGACGGCCTGTAGAGCTAATGAATTATCAATCGCGCCCATGATTCCAATGGACAGATCCTGGTAAGTGGTAGGGGACTTGGCCTTTACTAAAACCTCTTTGGTATCGAGATCCATAATCACAGCATCGGTAAAGGTACCACCCGTATCGATTCCCAGTCCTAGGTTCACCATGTCAACACCCATTATATGCCGGAAATAGCGGTACAAAAGATCATCTTGAACCCCAAGCCGGCGTTCCCGATAGACGACATTTCAATATATATCGGCAATGGTCCCAAAATCGAAGACGTTCAGAAATGCCTAACATCACGGGTATAAAACGACTCAAACAGGAGCTAAGTTCTCCATGATAATCGCCTTGTCAGCACCGTTGGGCTGAATGACAGAAAGATGCAATTGCGGATACTTCTTATGAGATTTTATTGGGCTATAAATAATGATTATGTTGGGCATATTAATTAAGAACGACCCGATTGAAGAGACGACACTCTCCTGGAGACGATGATAGACACGGTGCAGCATTGTAGAACCGGACCAACCTCTCTGAAAATATGACTACACATAATAACAAAATTAGCCAGTATTCATATATTAATCAAAAATAGCCCAAAGGAATAAACCTATCCGACAACATAGATGATTCGACGATACTCATGACTGTATGTGAGGAGGAGTCACGAAAGCTTATGGAGGCCCTTGGCCTAAAACATGAGCCCGTAGCCATATCTCTGATCAAAAAAGGTGAGCCCTTGCCGGAGGGTTATGCCCGGCCAGACAAGTCACTACGACATTGTCAGGCCATTATGAGGGCGCGCAAGGGCGAGTCCTTGATCATACAGGCAGACCGGCAGGCGTGTCCAGTGGGATCTTCATCTCTTGGAATCACCAAGTTGCCAGAAAAGGTCGCCTCTGGAGAGTTCCACTATAATCTAGGCATGTATGATGATCAGCGCGCCGCCCAGAAGACGATAGAAGTGAGGCCAGCATTGGAAGCGGAAAGCATGGAAGCCACGGCTGTGGCGCCTCTGAGCAAGGCCAAACTCAAACCAGACGTCGTCGTTGTCACCGGAACACCGGAGCAGTTGTTCTGGATTATTCCAGCAGCAACTACGTTCTCATTGGGGGGCAGAATCACAGTAAATATGGGAGCCATCCAGGCAAGCTGTGTTGATTCCACAGTAATCCCCTATATTACTGGAAATGTCAATATATCTCTAGGTTGCTTCGGTTGCAGGAAGACCACTGATATCGCTCCAGAGGAAATGTTGGTAGGAATCCCTGGTTCCAAGATGTCCAATATCGTCGCGGCAGTGGAGAAGATGAGTGCAAAGGCCATTCCAAAGTCCAGGGAGAAGAAAGTTTAGAATTGAGTTCGAGAGGCGCGCGGCCGTCCGCAGTGCCATAATATGGTGAGGATATATCAATGGCGAGACATGGAGAGGGCAGTCAGCAAGAGCATTGGGAAGCCACATACACTAGTGCGGCAGACTTTTTTGGAAAAGAACCCAGTGAGCTTGTGATCAGTGTACTGGGAGTCATGAGGGATAGCGGAGCGAAGGATGTACTTGAGCTCGGATGCGGGCAGGGCCGCGATACACTATATCTCTGCCGCAATGGCTTTACGGTCACCGCTCTCGATTATTCTGAGACAGGAATCTGCCAGATGGGCGAGCGGGCCAAAGAATGGGGAGCGGATGTTACTCTTAAAGTCCATGATGCCAGGGAACCTTTGCCCTTCCCAGACAATACTTTCGATGTGATATACTCGCACATGTTCTTCACGATGGAGCTCACTGAGGCTGAGGTCGCTTCCATTTTGAAAGAGTGCTGGAGAGTGCTCCGACCTGGAGGTCTAAATATTTACTCTGTTCGCAACGATCACGATCCACACTATGGAAAGTTCGAAAAGGTGGGAGAGGACATGTGGAGGAATCCACGAGGCTTTATAGTCCATTTCTTCAATGAAGAGAAGATAAAACGTCTTTCCAAGGACTATGAACTTCTATGGATCAAGGAGTTTGAGGATGGAGCTCCTCCCTTCCTAAAGAGGCTCTATGAGGTAGTCTTAAGGAAGCCACAGGCGTGAGGAAGGGGGATACAACTCCCGATTTACGTGAAGCTCGTCATAGGGGCCGCCTGAGCCCACATCCGCGGACATGAGGCCCCCATATTTTCTTAGGATCGTTATGGGGCCTAGCGTAATTTGATCCTCTGCCCCTGTCACACGACCCATGCCACCATAATATACAGACATGCCCAGGATATCTCGGCAACTGCTGATCGAATATTGATCGCCATCATCTGTCTAGGATTACCAATAGATGAGCGAGATCACTGGATTTGTAGGCGATTCTCATCGCCCGCAATGGAAATGACAAATATCCTTCCTGCATATATCTGACGATATGCTCAGGTTCCAGAAGGACCAGACAGTTTTCAGAATAGGTGCGGTGGATTTCGGTGGCCAGCCCGGTATGAGAAGGACTGTGATGATCTGCCCCATTGGTCTAACGGATGAGTATGATCTTGATGCCCAGCGGTCGATGTTCAAAGAGGTTACGGGAGAATACCCCACGGCAATCCTGGTGACGGGATCCTCAAGCGAGGAGATCGCCGATGTCCTAGAGCTTGCTAAATCCCTCAATGGCGTTCCAATCATTATCGATGCCAGCAGTATCTCAGACGCCTTCTCAGCATTGGCAGAGGAGAATAGGGCAGACCTGGCCACTCGCGTGATCTGTGGAGGGCTGAATGTAACCACACCCTTATCCGTGTGGGAGAATGTTCAGGAACTCAGAATCAAGGCTGCAATGTTGGACTCCTTCCACCCACTGGACGATTCCCTAAAGGGGCGAATATATGCCTTAGAGGATGGAGGGGATATTATCGACGAGGGCCTCCTGGACAGGAGCACACATTATGGTATCACCATGCCCATGATAAATGTGGGAGGGAACGGCCCCGGGGGCAGCGGCCTTCGCGCCTTGCTTGTGGCCAAGGCCAAGTGGGGGCTGCCCACTGGTTGCGATCTGCGCGATGTGGCCAAAAAAGCAGCTATCGGCCCCGAAGGAGATCTGACGGCCGCGACATTATCCCAGTCTGCGGGTGCAGATTACGTCTTCGCCAGCTCACCAAAGAACTGGGCGAGGACTGCCCGCGCATTATCCTTTGTTGACTCCCTGATGGCAGAGGCCTGCGCCGAAATGTGACCCTCTCTTTACTGTCCAGTGAGGTAGGCCTTCATTTTTGCATAGAAAGCCAGGGAAGGCACCTGCATCACTATTCCATCTACGGGGTCAATGAGTATTTGGAACTCCGAAGAGACCAATATGTCCTCGGCCCTCGTGCTCAACTTCTCGCTGGGCATTCGTAGCATGAGGTTAGATAGCCTATCCACCTGATCCTTGAGGGCCATGCCCATGTCCTTCGGCCTCATGAGAGGCTCGGGCAAGACTACACGCAGCGGCCTTCCCCCGTATGGCCCAGGGTCGGACCTCTCACACCTTGCCACATTCTCTTCCAATTCCCTCTGCCGCGAGAGGCCAGGATCAAAGGGAGGATCCTGCCAGTCGATGGCCCCGTCCGATTCCTTGGGATTCACGAGATCGATCACCTCTACCTGCTCTCTGAACCTGGCTACGGCCTCGGGAGTTAAATCAGAAAGGAATGGGAGCTGGGCCCGCGTACCGATGATGCGCATGTCTTTGTCAACACCGTTCCTAGCTAGGGCGATCAGCGCGTCGCCTGGTAGATGCCCCTCCTCTCTTCCACAGACTATCAGGAAACGTATTCGAGGATTGCTTACCACATTGGCTATGATCTTTTCGATGCCAAGATTGGCCGAGCGCAGGCTACCCAGTATGCAATAATGCTCCGGCGGCAGGTGAAAACGGGCTCGGCCTAACACGGCCAGAGCGATCGGGGAGTTCATAGAACCCAGACGATAGGATCCGGGCAACAACGGCCAGGGGGCATTCATGATATGAGTCACCTTATCCTTTTCCCTAAAACCTTGTAGCGGTCATTAATCTTCTGCCCCAAGACTGCGAGAGACCTCGGACGAGGATTGCTTAGTATATTTTCATAAGGCCTCTCTCGACCCTCACCTCATTGATATCAAGATATTCCTCCGGATCCACAAGGGAGAAGCCAGCAAAATCGCCGATTATCTCGACCTTTATGATCTTCTCGGGATCCTCTAGGTCAACATCCCCTGCATCAATGGGGTCAGTGAGCATAAGGATGATGTCCATCGTACTGCCTTCTTGGTAATGTCGTTTCACCACTTCCATCTTCCAACGTTCATCCTTCCTCAGGCGGCCACCGAAGATCTTCGCCGCCGAGACCATGGCCTCAGGCGTGGAGCTGACCCATTCTTCAATAGGGGTCCATCGGTGTGTGGAACGGAACATCTCGGGGAAACGAAAAGCAAACTTGCGCAGTTTTCTCACTGCATCCTTCCCGCTACCCGCAACTCTAAGATAGAGTAACCCTGGCACAGTCGATTCCATCAGATCCTCAAGTTCGAGTCCCACATCCCTTAGGATCTCAATCACTTCTCTTTCAGCCCGCCACCTATCATTGTGGTGGAATGTTACCAGGATGTTGTAGTCTTGCATTCTCGTCCCCGAAAATATCACCATACGGGCCCTAGATAATGGTATCGAAGTCCTGTCACTATCCACGACTTCCCTCACCAGAGGCGGGGTGCGATGAACTTGTAGATAAAGGCGCCGCTGGCTATGAGTATCAGGGATAGAAGAGACACCATGAAATCGAACTGGGTGAGCATGACTAAAGAACTCAACACCCCTAGGGCCGCCACCACCGCGATCGCGCTTCCCTTGATTACCTTCTTCCGCCAGAAGATTAGAAGGGCTGCGTCCACAGCCAGAAATACGATGAATATTGTATAATTGGCCATGTTGGCAGTGAACGTGATATCGCCCATGAAGCAGAATACACTAGCCGCAACCATGGAGAATATTACGGCAAGGTGTGGAGTTCCCCTCTGAGGATGCACTCGGGAGAGGAAAGAGGGCAGAGCGGAGCGCCTGGACATTCCATAAGCAATGCGTGAAGTCGCCATAAGTACAATAAGAACAGTGTTTGCCGTGGAGATTATGGCTATCAGGGACATGGCATATCCTATCTCTGGTCCAGCGGCCTCTTCTGCCACGGTGGCCAGGGGAGCGGAGGAGGTCGCGAACTCGGTATAGGGCATGATACTAACCACGGAGAGGGCAACCAAAACATACAGTATCGTGGAAATGGCCAGGGAAATGAGGAGGGCACGGGGGATGGTACGCGTAGGGTCCTTGGTTTCCTCTCCAATCTTGACCAGACCTTCAAAGCCAACGAATGCAAAAAATATCACACCCACCGCCGCGACAATTCCTTCCAGTCCAGTTGGCGACTCGAAATAGTCTACCTGTCCCAGGAAGCTAGCGCCCAAGAGTATCATGATGGCGATGCCAACCAGTTCGATGATCGTTAAAGCCACATTGGTAGCGACTGATTCACGGATGCCCATGAAATTTACAATGGACAGGATAACAATGAGGGCGATGGCAAGTAATTCGCGGGGCAATCCAGTATATAGATAGAGGTATCCTCCAAAGCCCAGGGCAACTGCGGAAGCGGAGAATATTCCAGATAGGATAACCAGCCAGCCTACCAAGAACGCTAGGAACTTGCTCTTGGACGCTTCTCCGATGTATACATACTCCGCCCCACTGACTGGAAATATGGAGGATAATTTTGCATAGCACAGTCCAGTAAATGAAGCCACCAAAGCGGCGAGGACGAAGGCCAACCATACCGCGTTACCGGCATTACCAGCGCCAGGCCCAATTAGAGCATATACTCCGGCGCCAATGATCGTGCCTACTCCATAGGCAACAGCACCGAACATGCCGATACTCCTCTTGAGTCCGACGACGTTCTTCACTTCTGTGCCATCCACGCAAATCACTATTTGCATGAGCGCTATTTTATTTCCTTCGTGGTTGGAAACGGAGCGACGAGGGGGGCATGGAGAATACCATGCATTATCTACAGAATCAACGATATATTGAATATAATGACCGGTGACGCCACGATCTCAATGATGTCCATGTGGGAGGGGCATGTCCAGAAGGAGGCTGACCGGGAGGTCCTGGGATTGGGAGATAGAGCAGGCAACATTGTTGCTATCCCCTTCATCGTCCTGGTTGTTGCCATTCTTCTTTATTTACAGGGCCGTGGATATATCTTCACTTCTGAATTCAATGCGGTCGACGAGATCCTCTTCTATGGATCCTTGCTCTTCGGCATAATTCCCAACGTGGTTCGGGCGACCACTGCCCGGAGGAATCTGGGCAGGTTTTTTGATATTATCGGCTCTCTTATCTTCATCGCCGTGGGCACTTACCTATTGATGAAGTTTCCATTCGATTTTGATAATCTCTACCTCATAGCTCCACAGGAACTTCAGTTCGCTTTGCAATGGATCTCCAATTCCATCGTAAAGATATTGCTGGGCCTGGCAATCTTCATCACTTCCCTCAGTGTGATCTATAATGGCATATTGCTCATAGCAGTGAGGGATGAACTGATAAGAAGAAGGATGGGCGCTCCCAGGCCCCCCCAGTGAGTTAATTATTACACAGATGACTAACGCAAGGTGCCCCTCAAGCCATATCAGGGGCAGTACTCAAAAGATATTAGGGCCACGCCCTCGCCCGGACTTTAAGAGACGATGCTGCTTAGCAGCCTATAATAAATTCATGTACGCCCGGGATGAGGTGGAGGCTACAGAGATCGTTCTAGATTTGGGAGCGGAGGGGCAGGCTACAAAGGATCTTACCTCATCGGCAGCAGTCTGGACCACAGGTCACTTCCTTGGAGCCGGTGAGAGCAGCCTTGATTATCGCCGTGGCACAGCCAACCCCCGAATCTACCATGATTGCATCTGAGGGGCAGTTGCGCTGGCAGGCCCCACATTCCATGCAACGTTCGGGAGCATCAAGATGGGCACACTTCTCTCCGGGGGTGAAGACGCCGTGGGGACATACTTCCCAGCATCTTCCACAGCCAATGCACCTGCCCGGAAGAAAGCGTAGTGTATTCACTTCATTCCCACTTGCCTGTTCAATTGATATGAGGGGTATCTCCATCGCCATCAGAACCACTCCAGCATGGTACCGGCTATCGTCGCGACAAGCATGACCGCTCCAAGTGCTGCCATGGCTACCAGGGAGGGGATGTACCGAAAGATCTCCCTTCTAACTCCAGTACGGGAAGCGTGGGTCGAGCAGCCGGTAAAATTAAGGGCGAGATATGCTACCACTGGCACCATAAGAAGAAAGGTGCATATTGCATACATCACTCCCACCCAGTCCATTGCAGATAGCATGTGATATAATGCAAAGGGAGCAGCGGCCACGACTCCCAGGATCATGCCCTTGGATGTGAAATCGGCAGTGGGAAGATGGGGCAACATAAGGGGGAAAAGAACGGTGCCGGTGAGTACGGCAGCAAGCGCCGTGAGAGCTGGTACCGCACCGCCAAAGAAGAAGGAGATAAGAGTTATCACGATGGCGAGGGGAGCGATGTTTCTCAGCTCAACGGGGATGAGAACAGCACGATCTCGCAGGGGGAATGTTATCCTCCGCATTTCTGGAGTGGGGCCAGAGCTCATGTATGCCAGCAGATCGTTCGCTCGTACTGGACCATACTCAACGGAGAAATCTGTCATCTGCTTGACCACATGGGCAGCTACACCTGGAGCGCCCAGCTGTGGGAGAATTAAACGACGATGTGAGACTTGATCCTTCAGTGACGTCGCCTCGATGCGGGATACCAACTCATCCGTTCCGAAGGTCTCCTTTCCCGCGGCACACCACACATTAATGCCCTTGGTGTCAAGGACAAGGATGAATGCATCCGTGTCATTCAGCGCCGAGCGTAATGCATCGAAACTGAGAGTGTAATTGGCGCTGACGAAAACTGGAGAGGATGGCGTGGGGCTGCCAAGTTTATAAAGGCCTGGTTCGACGCGGTGATGCATCCTTCTATATCCCAAGCGAGCAAGAATATGATCACGACGATCCCGAGAAGTCAGGCGGCCAGTGGTGGTCCTGAGTTCAGCCATGCTCCTAACCATCCCTCACCAGGCCCAGCTGGAGATTTTCAAGCCCTTCCTTGACCATCCCCACCAGCTCGTCGGTCCTGAACATATAGATGCAGCAGACCTTCCCGTTCCGCTCCCTCGTTAGCACTGCCAGCTTATCTCCAGGTCGCAGACCGGCCTTATCTCGAATATCTTTGGGAAGGATCATCTGGCCACGCTCATCGATGCTAATTATGGCCTCGATCTTAAGCTCCTCGGGAGCGGAACAACATGCCTCATCCCTCGATAAATCGCCCATATAATTCAAGCCACCTTTACAGACTAAAGATACTTTTCTGATTTATCAGTATATCCTTACGAACATTCCCAATGATAATCGGTTCCAATGCATCCATGGCATACCTTGGATGGGAGGGATGCGCTTCCGTCCCATTGATGCCTCCGGCATCTCGAATCATGAAAAATGAGAACACACGCCATATTCTGTTAGATGGCTGTTGACTAGAGGGCAAAGGCTCTGGAATTAAAAATATCTAAATAGTGCAAACTTAACGGGAGCGAAGGGTGGGCCAAGCACTGGTCTGAGACCCTCTTTTCTTAATCATACAACACGATGTTCTCGTTGCTCACGACTGCCCGGCCATTATGATTGTGATCGCCTGCGGCCCTCTCCTTTCGACATGTCTCCACCATCGACAAGATCTCACCCAAGGAGTAGTTGACCATACCCTTGGCAAAGCTATTGATGCGCACTATGTCGCCCTTCCTGAACTTCCCCTCAATCTCCAAGATACCACAGGGCAATAGGCTGTTGCCCGCACGAAGAGCTTCCTCCGCACCCTGGTCAATGATGATCTTGCCACGAGGACACGCGAAAAGGATCCACCGCTCTTTATTGGTATAACAGGCATGAGGGCTGAACAATGTTCCAAGCTCCTCTCCATCTACCACTCGCACAACAACATTGGGCGCGTGGCCATTAGCGATGACCATGCTGCAGCCAGATTCCATGGTCACCTTGGCGGCATTTATCTTGGTCCTCATGCCTCCTACGGAGCGTTGATTTCTTCTCTTCCCAGCGATGCGCTCGATGTCCTTGGTTATTTCATCAACGACGGGGATTAGCTTGGCATCAGGATCCGTCCCAGGGTTGCGGTCATAGAGACCGTCGACGTCGGTCAGGAGGATCAATAGATCGGCATCCATCTTACTCGCCACAAGCGCGGAGAGTTTGTCATTGTCGCCAAAGATCTCCTCGATCTCGTCGGTGGCGATGACATCATTCTCATTGACTATCGGGACAACGCCCAGGCGAAACATCTCATCCATAGCTTTCCTTAGATCATTATAACGAGCGCGATCGGAGAATGCTCCATAAGTCAGCAATACCTGGCCCACTCTAAGATCATGCTTGCGGAATGCATCTCGCCACGCCATCATGAGGATCGCTTGCCCCACCGCGGCGCAGGCCTGCTTCGTAGCCACGTCTTTATTCAAACCATTGAGACCAAGCTCTGATGAGCCGGAGCCAATAGCTCCAGATGTCACCACAATGCTCTGGATACCCCTTAGATGGAGTTCCTTTACCTGTCTGGCCATATCATCCAGATAGGGCTGGTCAACCGTACCATCTTCCCGACAGATGGTATTGGTCCCTATCTTAACTACGACCCTCTTGGCCCCTAGGTCCCTCATTGCAACCGCCTGTGAGTGAACCTCCGGGCACCCTTCCCAGCATAGTCAGCCACGACATGGCCATTTCCAACGAGGAGATATTTGTATATGACCAGACCTTCCAAGCCAACCGGGCCACGCGCATGGGTCTTATTGGTCGAAATCCCTACCTCCGCCCCCAGACCATAGCGGTACCCGTCAGCGAATCTCGTTGAGGCGTTCCACATCACAGAAGATGAATCAACACGGTCGAGGAATTGATGAGCTGCCGCCTCATCCGTGGTCACTATAGCATCGGTGTGATGAGAAGAATATCTATTGATATGATCGATCGCCTCATCCAGCGATTCCACTACCTTGAGACTAAGAACCAGATCGCCATATTCAGCAGACCAGTCATCCTCGGTGGCCTCGGAGGCATCGATGATCTTGCACACCTTCTGATCTCCTCTAAGCTCTACTCCCGCCTGGGCATAGCGCGTGGCCATGAGTGGGAGGAAGCTATCGGCAACGTCTGAGTGAACCAGAAGCGTCTCCATGGCGTTGCACACGGCAGGATACTGTACCTTGGCATCGCAGCATACTCTTACCGCCATATCCATATCAGCCGCCTTGTCCACATATGTATGGCAGATACCGGCAGCATGGCCAAGTACAGGAATGCGCGTCGAGTCCATAATGGCACGCACCAGTTCATTGGACCCACGTGGAATGATGAGATCAATGAGGTCGTCGTGCTTGAGAAGTTCGTGAAACTCTTCTCGAGTGGAGAGAAGCTGAACGGCATGGACGAATCTCTTATCCAGGCCAGTGATCGCTCCATTAATAGCATGGGCAAGGGCCTCATTGGTTTCCCTAGCCTCGGTACCTCCCTTAAGAAGGACCGCGTTCCCAGACCGTAGGCATAGACATGAGATCTGAACTAGGGCATCAGGCCGCGATTCGAACACGACACCGATGACGCCTATGGGGCAGGATACCTTATCCAGGACCAGCCCATCGTCAAGCTCGGTGCGGGAGAGGACCTTCCCCACAACATCCTCCTGCTCGATCAATGAAGAGATAGAACGGATCGATTCTTCGATCTTGACCTCATCGTACTTTAATCTCTTAATCAAGGCAGGGGCTATCCGGGCTCTCTCGGCAGCAACGAGGTCCCGACGATTTGCATCCACAATCTTATCCTTATTGGCCTCCAATGCCTGAGCTATCTCTGAAAGAGCCTGGTCCCTGATCTTTAATTCCATGCTCGATAGTAAATAGGAAGCTTTTCGTGCCTGCTCTGCGGCCGTTCTCACAACATCCATAACAGGTCGAAAAATTGATTCAGTATCAATATACCTTTCGCTCACCTTTCGCTCAGTCCCGGTATGGCCCAGGTCCCGGCGCAGACACGTTAGAGCTGGGAAAAAGATATATGTCATGACCTCAGGACATCTAATGGAGGTGCTGACGACGCTCCTAAGAATTGTCTGGTTCTTTATCCTAATGGCCATCGTAGTAGCGATCTCTGCATCTGTCTCGGCCATGGTCAGCGGGATGATGAAAATGACTCATAAGATGAGAAAGCGATGGAAGGTAGTGGAAAAGGAAGCGCCCGAGGAGGCTCCCTGCGACTGAGCGCCTCTCCGCTTCCAGCGCATTTGAGCACTTAACGGCGCAGAGGATTCGTTAGTATTTTGTGTGCTAGTGTCGCCTAGAGCCATATTAAGACGATATCTTGTTGTCGGGCCCATTTACCATATATCTTTTTAGCTCAGGCTCACGAGATCAGATGCTCCTTTTCGAAGATCCTTTGGAAAAGACAGTTCCAGATGGGCGCGCCAGCGTCGGTGCTTATTTTCTAACCTGCATCCCTGCCACACAAACTCCGGATATCTTGGTATGGCTGCCTCCATTCGACGTCATGATGTCCGCGGCCTCATGTAGAATCCCATTGCTCTTTCTGATTTTCCGAGTGGCCGATTAATCCTTTATACAGCGGGGTCCCAACAGAGTATTACTCGAGTGTTAAGGGAGTGGTGGAGGATATTGATACACGAGGCTGAAGTCATCATCTTGTTGAAGGATACCGTCCTCAACCGCGCCCTTGCTGCATCATTCTACACGCCTAGCGGGAGAGGTCTGACTGATATGATTTCACAGACCCTAGGGATAGATGGCCCAGGGAGAGAGCTTAGACTTCTCGACCCCCCCATGGTAATGGCCCTGGGGGAGGATGAACTTCTTGTCAGCTTCGGGGCAGAGATCTCCGCGAAAGTCCTGGGAAGGCGGGTCGAGGCTGACGTTGCCGCTACTGCCCAGATTAAGGTACGGTCAAGTGCCGGGGCAGCGATGTTGGAGATACGGGATATCAACATGGACAGGGTAGGCATGGGAGGATGGATAGAAGCCCCCCGCATGGTGATGGGAGCTCTTGACAGCGTCCTCCGAGGATACTTTGCCGCGCCCATGAGAGGGCCATTGATCAGAGAGCTGCCTTCTTTCCCCATGACAGTACCATCGCCTGGTCCAGAGATGACTTCCATAGATCTGCATATCACCAATCTAGAGGTTCATGAGGGCGTCGTGACCCTGGGCATGTCTACTACCCCGGGCGAGACTGCAGCTCTGCCATCCCTCAAACCAGACGGCGATATCATCATCCGCCTTGCCGAGCCATTCCTAGAGCATATCCTTCTCAATGCTTGGGAACAAGTCCCCCATCAAGTTTCGATCGAGAGACGCATCGACGTCCCCGATTACCGCTCTTTCCTCGACGTTTTCAAGGGAGCGACCGATCTCCTCCTGGCCAGGGGGTGGAAGAAAGACCGAGTCAGGATCGATCGAACATGGTTGGAAGCGGGCGCCGAGATAGAGTATGGCCAGCCTCAGCTCCGTCTATTGGAGGGAGGCAAAATAGAGCTATTGGATTGCCCCCTCCACATTTGCGCACACGCTTATCCCCGGATGGAGGCATCGGTATGGGCCCCACAGAGAGCGTGGGAACGGCTGAAGAGCTGGCTGACACTCAGGGGAGAATATAAAGAGGGCGAGAAGGAGACCCTGGATTTGGCCAAGTTGGCCGAAGAGAAGGACCTGCACATCGTCCGCGCGCTGGCCCATCCAACCATTGGATCGGATGGAACCATATCTGTGAAGATAGAAGAACTAGAGTTGGATATGGAGCTGGAGTGGGGGCTACCTAGTGAAGTTGTGGAAGAGCTCTCCACCTGGATGATGGAGCAGATCGCAGAAAGATTCCCGCCAGTGAAGCTCCACATTCCCCTCGACCGAGTTGTGGCCCCCATTTTGGGAGTTACACCCCAGATCTCCCTCCAGAGGCTTGGGGGCGGACCAGAATATCTAGACATACACGTCGACCTCGCCTTCGCCGGGGTTCCCCTGCCTATCTCTCCCCTTCCTCGATTCCTGGCTGACCGCGAGCGTATGCAGGTTCACCGGAATGATTGCCCCTCTGCCCATACAGTCCCAGAGGTCGCTAAAATAGGGTACTACAGCCTCCATGAGGCCATTGAGCAAGGGTATCGCGGATGCCCCGACTGTCTGTCCATCTATCATCACATACGCGCTTCTCCACCCATTAGCTCCAGGGCCACAGTCAGACAGGAGATGGGGCCCCGGTGAAGGGTTGCTCTACATCTAAGGCACAGCGCCTCGTCGTGAAACCGACTGACAGAGGCATTCCACGGCAACTGGATAGTGACCATGGTGGTTGCAGAGATGAGATTTCTACGGTGAGAGTTCACGCTCAAAAACATTGACCCAATCGCAGCCAGTGCCGATATCGACTTCTGAACACCTTGACAGTTCAGGGGCATGAATTTTCCCTGACCGAGTTCACTCTTTCAGCAGAGGGCTGAATGTCCAGATCGAAACCTACCACATGACTAAGCAAGTCTGTTCCCCCCAGCCCCAGCCGGCATCGGATGAGCTCATCGGTGGGACCAGATGGACTGGCCGAGGTTACATTGACAATTCCTTCAATGCCGTGTAGAAAGGGAAAATCAACTGCAGGCAGCACTATACGAGGTGCTCCCTTCAGCGGAATGTCCCTATATAATACGAAGTCGCGAGATAGGAAGTGAACATTTTCCTGATCCTTCAGTTTTTCCGCCTTCTCCAGAGGAACCCATTCCCCGAGCAGATTATCATTTTCGTCCCGCACCTGCAGCAAGCTCCCAGTCAGTCTTATGACGCTGCAGCTGTGATCTAGGACCAGGGCGATCTGCACCTCCCGATTCATAGTGAGCCAAAATCCCTCGTTAACCATGGCCATGAGACCACATGCGGCGCCTCCTTTCTCAGCCTGACGCTCCGCCTCAATGAGATCGTCCCGCAGCGTGGCATCTATATAAGTCATGGCCCTGAGCCCGCGCATTAATTTGAGACGATCTTCTACCTCCTGAAGAATGCCCTCTCGGCGCATGATATTCAGGTTGCGAGGGAGGTCTACTTATGCCTACTGGGGGAAGCTTCCTGAGGCATTGTTACGGGGGGCTTATCTCGACATTTCTTCGCAAGTGCAGCATCTCCCGGTGGCCCTCCGTTATGGTCCGAGATATTGGTCTACAGACTGCTCTCTATCCGCCTTGCCTCCACCATACAGAATGGGGCGACAGAGGAACGATAGTGGGCCAGAAAGCCTGATTCATTCGGCTGGAACAATATGCCATCCAGGAACGGGGGCCAGCCCGCATCCTCATACCTGATGCCCAATAGCTCCTCGCGCAACAGATTGATTTCCCAATCATGAGAAACGTGAACATCAAGGCGTCCCTTTCCCCCTGGCTCGGTCAGCCGATCAACAATAGGTGAGAGTACCATATCCGCAGCCTTGGACGTTCCCATTATATGGTCCTCGTTGAATCTGCCCTCAAACCAGGCACGAATGAATTTCTTCCCATCCTTGGCAACCTTGATCAGACAGGCCTCCTCCTTAAGATAGGGGGCACACAGATTGTGTTCAGGGCCCGTCAAAGAGGTTATGGTACCATTACCCTCAACCCCTTGTCGCATTGATTCAGCTGTCTCTCGGCATCGCACCGCCGGACTGTGGAAAAAGCGGACCCTGTTGAATCCTCTCAATGCAGAACCAAAGCGTCTCGCATCCTCCATCCCCTCATCAGTGAGTCCAACTTCCAGGCTCTTCCTGATGTCATCTATAGGATATCGGGCGGCGTGGCGCACGATGACGGCGCAAGGCATCTTTCGATCTATAGCGTTGAGAGATGTTAGCACTTCAGAACCGTCCAATAAAAACCCTCCTGCTCATATGTTTGGCAATACCTCACACGGTACGAGGATAAGGTTATTTGGTCAAAATAGTAGCTCTATTCCCTTAGGGCAGTCAAACGTCCACTGAATTGATACTGTCCCTTCATTCGTTTTCTAGGTCGCTGCCGGAAGAGTTCCTCAGCAATCTCATCCTTCTGGATCATCCAATGCACAACAGTGTCAAGGACACTGGCCACCAGGCAGGGGAATTTCACGGGAGTACTTCTTCAACCATCTGGGAGCTACCGGCATGTAGCGCCCTTTCAATGAATGGATTATATTTATGTCCGCAATCATTCCAATATATTCATTCAGGGAACAGATATGGAGATACCGCAGCTCATAGACCTTAGCATCTGGGATGCTATCTACATAACCATATTCTTGGTCAATCTCGTGATAATAATTTACATAGTATTTGTCCAGCGCCGCCATCCATCACAGGTAATTCCATGGATTATGATTATTGTATTCCTGCCCGTGTTGGGATTCATCCTCTACCTCATCTTCGGCTTCAATTACTTCAGCGAGAAGCAATTCAGGCTGAAATCGGAGACGGAACGTGTATTTGTCCATAAATTGCTTGAGCGTCAGGGTCGGGAAATGGAACAGGCCATGGGCACCGAGGAAAAGTCAGAAGTCATGCTGGCACGTCTCCTTCTGAAGTCTGGCGATGCTCCGGTGCTCCGGTCCGCCCAGGTGAGGATGTTTAATGAGGGCAAGGAAAAGTTCGAAGCCCTGTTTGAGGCCATCGAGGGGGCCCAGCACCATATCCACATAGAATACTACATCCTGCGCAATGATGAGTTGGGCAGGCAGTTGGTGGACCTTCTGACCCAGAAGGCCAGAGAAGGGGTGGAGGTGCGGTTGCTTCTGGATAGATTGGGGAATAAAATACCGAAAAAAGGATACAGGGAGTTTGAAGCAGCAGGGGCGCGGATGGCTATATTCTTCAAACCACGCATCCCTTTCTTATCCCTGCGGTTCAACTATCATAATCACCGTAAGATCGCAGTCATAGACGGTCAGATCGGCTTCGTAGGCGGGTTCAATATCGGGACGGAATATCTGGGCGAGGGGCCCCTGGGCCCCTGGAGAGATTGCGCAGCCGAGCTAGGGGGAGAGGCGGTCGCAGCCCTGCAGGCTCGCTTCATACTGGACTGGAATTATGCTACTAAAGAGGGGCTCGGGGTGGAAGAGGGTCCCTATTTCCCTCTCAAGGCATCGGGTGAGGGCACCCCCGTGCAGGTGGTGAGCTCAGGGCCAGACAGCGCCTTTACAACCATTAAGGACGGATACCTTAAGCTGTTGGGAGTGGCCAGGCGCTACATATACATCCAAACGCCATATTTCATCCCAGACGAGAGCATTATGGATGCTCTCAAGACTGCATCCCTGTCAGGCGTGGACGTCCGCATAATGTTCCCAGATAAACCTGACCACCCATTCGTCTACTGGGCCAGCCTCTCCTTTGTTGGCCAGCTCCTCCCATGGGGTGTGAGGGCGTACACCTTCGACGATGGGTTCATCCATGCCAAGACTGCCTTTGTGGACGATCAGATCTCTTCCATCGGTTCAGCCAACTGGGACATCCGGAGCTTCAGGTTGAACTTTGAGACCAATGCATTCATCTATGACTCCGCCGTGGCCCGGCAAGGCCGGGAATGGTTCGAGAAGGACCTGGAGAGGTGTACCGAGATCGTCCTGGAAGATTATCGGAAGAGGCCGACAACGACTCATATCAAGGAAAGCATTTCACGCCTACTCTCACCAATCTTATGACATTGTCACCGACTGACGCTCTTTTCTGAGAGCCTTTCTCAGGATGAATGAGGCATGTGTTTGACTGCTGCTTACCATAAGGCATTCCAGCTGGGTGACAATTATGCATGCTTCAGAGAGCGGACGGAACATTTTGTAGAGTGTTGGCAGGGCAGCCAATCAGCATTAGGCAGGTGTTCTGTCTCTCGAGTGAATATTACTTGTACTTCAACAAGGAGCTAACAGGCGGGTCGTGGCCCTGGGGGCGAGTAAGTATAGCATTGGAGATGCGATAAGGGCGAGGGGAGCCAGGCACGTAAAGAGAAAGATGCCCCACACCTTTCGTCCCTACTTCATTCCGCTTCCACTGTTGTCGCTCCCCAGGCGTATATATTTATACTCACCACTCAGAAATTGTAAGTCGGCGGGGCACGTGGCCCGTCGTAATGATTGGTGATTGAATGGCTGCTGACGTGACTTCGACTGTATTGGGCTTTATCTTGGCCCTGATCGTGTCGACCCTGGTAATCTGGGTCGTGACTAAATTGCTGGGCGAAAAGGAAGGTATCGGTACCGCCCTGATAGCTGCTATCGTCGGGACGATAATCTACACCATCTCATACTGGCTACTGGGCAATGGTTTGCTCGCCGCGATACTTGGCGGCATCGTGTGGCTAATCGCCCTGAAAGCGCTGTATAGCATTGGATGGATCAAAGCGCTGGTTATCGCCGTAGTCATATGGTTCGCGACCTGGCTGGTTGGGCTGATACTTCCAACGCTGACTGGGCCCCTCTGATCCGGTCGGGAAACACATTTCATATTATTATTGCGCCTGGCGACCGCACCTTACAGGCCATCCACAACTGCCACACTCCCTGACGGCCCTTTCTAACAGCCTCATCAGGCCCTCGCTCGAGTGGTCCCTGAGTCGATGTCCGGCAGCTTCCCGACGCCGTGAACACTCGGCCGAATAGACATTCTTTGCCAGAGGCGGGCAGGGGCATATCCGTGATCACAGGTCCCCATTCACGTGGGCATGAAAGTCGCCCCATAAATCCAGGCCTTGGAGCGCGGGCGGCAATGAAGAAAAACTTTCTAGGGCCTGATAATACGCCATATTCCCCACGGGGTGCCTCATACTTAAGGGGAACGAACTGTCGATCCAATGACCCACGACAGGTAGTCCTCCGAACCCTCAGCCACATCATAACGGACGATACATGGCACCTCGTATGGGTGCAGCTGCCTGATGGCCTCTGTCACGACCTGAAAGTCTTCCGAGCGGATCTTGAGGAGGGAAGCAAACTCAGAGGCCTCTTCTATCTCTTCCTCCCACCGATATATAGAGCCAATGGCAAAGATGTTGGAGCAGGCCACAAGGCGTCGCTCTATCAAGGATCTGCAGATTGTTCGGGCAGTCTGCTCGTCAGGATATGTCACGAGTACAGTGGATATCTCTCCGTTCATGTTATCCATTAGTCCATTGTGATTAAATGAAATCTAGCACATCTGTGGGCCAGGAATTCATAGATATGAAAAGAAGCGCCCCCGTTGTTTATCGCTTCTCCATCATCCTACAGATGAACCACGCTAGATGGAGGCTGAGCGAGGAGAGAAAAGACGGCTTGGCCACTAGTGGAGAGTAAACATTTTAATTGAAATCCAAAAAAGAATGATCGGAAAATGATAGTGGTGCTCCCGCCGGGATTTGAACCCGAGTGTCGGGCTCGAAAGGCCCGAATGATTGACCGGACTACACTACGGGAGCGTATATGGCAGGTTCGATACGGAAACTAGTACTTAACCCTTGGCCAAACTAGGCCATATCAAGCACCCGACGCCTTCAGAGGCACAAGAATATGATGAATTGCTAACTTCCCCCATAGCAAAAGAGCCACAATAAGGCCCGCTGCGCCCTCATGAGGTTCACTTACACGCCATGATTCTGATCGGAAATGATGGAGCAAACATTCGACAATTGAGATAATCCTGCTCTCAGCAAACAGCGAGTCTCCGGACCTTCTGGTCAGATATTCTTTTTACAGGGCGCAGACATGATGGATACATGACTCTCAAAGATACTGTAAGAATCGTCGGCAGTCTCATGGAACTTGCCGCCCGGACCGCACCCAAAGCGGTGGGCCAGGATTTCATCGAAGCCATGGTCCTCACGGATGAGCAGAAGGTAGCAGTGGGAAAGGAATTGTTCAATATCGCCCAGGAACGGGGTCAAGTCAATTGGGAGCGAGATGGACAGAACGTCCTGGACTCTGACGCTGTCGTACTTATTGGCCTGTTACCGCACAAGGGAGCGGGGCTGAATTGCGGCGCATGCGGCTTTGCCACCTGCGAAGAGTTTAACAAACACTCATCCTCCAGGGAGTTCGATGGGCCCAATTGTTCAATCCGCGTACTTGATCTCGGTATCGCGCTGGGATCGGCTGCGAAGATCGCCTCAGAAATGAATGTAGATAATCGCATCATGTATCGCATTGGCGTGGCCGCTAAGCGACTGGGCATTGGGAATGCGGCTCTCAGCCATGGCATCCCATTATCCGCTACAGGTAAGAACATCTTCTTCGACCGGCCGCCCCGTAAGTGAAGAGATGGAATCGCCTACCGGCCCTGAGATGGAAATACTGCATAATCATCTATCGATTACGTGCTTGACTGACGTTCAATGAGCTTGGGACAGCTAATTAGAAGAGGGATGAAACGGGGTATTCAGGAACGCCCCTATAAAAAGGGGGTGTTTTGACCCGCCCCTGGCAGCACGGCTACACGCACAGGTAATCCGTTGAATAAGAATTAATTCAGTCGATACTTTCATCGGCACTGGAATATTGCGCGAGTGTCGGCGATATATTGGTTCTCCCTCCTTCCTGATGGCTCGGCCCATAGCACTCTGAAGTGTTTTTATATTAATTGCGCAATGCATCTGGTCACTTACTCGCTTCGCTGACTCGCTTACATTCTTATATTAGATGAGATTATGTCAAAGTCGCCCGTAGCCGATTGACTAACTCTTTTCGGCATCTCACGGAGGCTTAAATTGGCTAGATATGAACCTGATGTAAATGAAGAGATCACCCGGTGCCCGTTCCCCAATCACAAAGAGGGAGAGATATTCGGGGTTGCCGATCAACTTCTGGGGGCGTCTCGCATCAAAGTAATGTGTGAGGATGGCGTCTCCAGGATGGGGCGCATCCCTGGTAAGATACGCAAGCGGATGTGGATCCGCGAGGGAGACCTTCTTATAGTCAAGCCCTGGGAATTTCAGAGTGATAAGGCAGACATTATGTACCGCTACACCAGAACTCAGGCCAACTATCTGCACCGCAGGAGGGCCATCCCCAAGAACCTAGACATATTCTAAGGTGATATTATGCCCCGGGGAGAGGCCTACGAAAAGCTTGAGCATAAAATTATGGCCCTCCGGACGACTGACCGCACCGGGGACGAGCGTCAGACCATGGGCGAGGTGTTTGATAAAGACACTTTGCTTGGCATCTATAAACTCATGACTGATGGGGTCATTGACACCATCGAATATCCAATATCTACAGGGAAAGAAGGCAATGTATTTGCAGCCAAGGACCCCCATGGTAAACTGGTCGCAGTCAAGATATATCGTACATCCACCGCGACGTTCAATCGCATTGCCCGATATATTGAAGGAGATAAGCGATTTCAAGGCATCACTGGATCCAGGCGCAGAGTAATCATGGCCTGGGCGAACAAGGAGTTCCGCAACCTCCAGCGATTGGAGGATGCGGGCGTCAAGGTACCAACACCCATACGATTTCACCGCAATATTCTGGTTATGAAATATATAGGCACAAAAGATGGTCCAGCACCTCTACTAAGAGATGTAGAGTTAGAAGATGCTGAAGATACTTATGAGATCATCATAAATTACATGCGCCTAGCTTATCAGAAAGCCGAGCTGGTACATGCCGACCTTAGCGAATTTAATATATTATTCTATAGGCGCAAGCCAATAATTATAGATGTCGGCCAAGCGGTTCTAACTGAACACGTTAACGCCAAGGATTTCCTTTACCGAGATATTGATAACATAAATCGATTTTTCCGAAGCAGAGCAGTGGATATAAGAGACCGGGAAGATATATTCAGAGAAGTAACGGAGGTCAGAGAATGAGACTGGTGCGCATACCCAAGGAGCGCGTCGGCGCGCTCATCGGCGATAACGGGGAGATTAAAGAACTGATAGAGAAGCGCGCCGGGGTCAGACTCTACATCGACAGTGATGGTGAGATCAAGGTAGAGGAGAATCCTAATGATCCTCTCGCTGCCTTAAAGGTGATGGATCTGATCAAGGCGATAGGAAGAGGCTTCGCCCCACACCGCGCAATGCGCCTGCTGGACGAGGATGAATATCTAGAAGTGATAGATATCAGCTATTTCGTAGGTAAGAAATCCAACAGGTTATCCCGCGTGCGGTCAAGGCTCATTGGTACCAATGGCAAGACCCGACGGATCATCGAAGACCTCACTGGGGCAAATATGTCCATCTATGGTTCGACCGTTTCCCTGATCGGCAATTCCATTCAATTGCCCATCGCCAAGACGGCAGTAGAGATGATACTACGAGGCTCCGAACACTCCACGGTCTATAGGTACCTAGAAAGGTCAAGAGACACACTTCGCATTGCCGAGATGGGCTTCATATAAGCACAATTGACAAATACATAGGTGCCCTAGGCAACACGACGACGGGCGCGCACCGAGCGATCGCCCTGCCTTGAGATATTACTATGAACGACATTATTGCCCGGGCTGACCGGGCCCTGCAACACGATCTGTGCGACCATTGCCTGGGCCGGTTGTTCGCCCAGGTAGAGTCGGGTACCACAAATAAGGAACGGGGGCGCAACGTGCGCATCGCCGTGGCCTTGGAGCGGGGTGCGAGGGGTGAGGAATTGCCCCCCCATGAGACTTGCTGGCTCTGCGAGGATTTATTTGAGAATTTGTCTCGATTCGCTGATATCGCTATCAACAAGCTCTCCGAGATCGAGTATGATACATTCTTGATAGGTACCAAGGTCGATCCGGTGCTGCAAGACCGTGAAGAGAAACTTTGGTCAGAAGTCGGCGGTGAGAAGGCCGAGCCTATCAAGGCTGAGCTTAATCGTGAGATAGGCAAGTTGGTGGAGGCCGCGGTTCGTAAGGAGGTTGACTTCCGCAATCCAGACGTGGTTGCCCTCATAGACACGCGCTTCGGACATGTAACCTTGAACATTGCTCCACTGTTCATCTACGGCCGCTACCGGAAGTACTCACGTGAGATCCCCCAGACAAGGTGGCCCTGCCGAGCCTGTCGGGGCAAAGGTTGCAAACGCTGCGATGGCACGGGTAAGATGTACCAGATCAGTGTACAAGAGATCATCGGCGAGCCGGTCATGGAGGCAGCAGAGGGCAAGGATCATTTCTTCCATGGCATGGGGCGAGAGGATATTGACGCTCGCATGCTCGGGACCGGACGGCCCTTCGTCCTCGAGATTGCTGAACCGAGAAAAAGGCATCTCGACCTCGCTGAGATGGAGAGGCTTGCCAACGAGAACGGGAAGGAGCTCGCGGATTTCTCTAAACTGAGATGGAGTGACCGCAGCGAGGTGCGCCAGATCAAGGCTGATACTCCGGATAAAGTATATCTCGCAGAGATCCGGCTGCAAGATAAAGTTAATAAGGAAAGGATTAATGAGGTAGTAACATCGCTAATCCAGGCGCGCATCACCCAGCAGACGCCAACGAGGGTCGCCCATCGTCGGGCGGACCGGGCCAGGGAGCGGACCATCCGCGATTTGGCCATTGAGTCGCTGGAAGGGGATAAACTCGTCCTGAGGCTGAAGACGGAATCCGGGACCTATATCAAGGAATTCGTCAGCGGCGACGGGGGGAGGACCGTGCCATCTCTGGCAGGTTTGATCAGAGTCCCCTGTCAGGTTACCGCGCTGGACGTGATACAGATCGTTGATAACTCTAATGAGGGATGAAAAATGGTTAAAGCATCCAAAGGCACACGGCGAAGGACACGCAATACCCTTAAGAAGGCCCCCCGCCTGAGGGGTATGACTCCTATCACCCACGAATTCCGCACTTTTGATGTGGGTGAGAGGGTGAGCGTGGTCATCAACCCGGGTATACACTATGGTATGCCTAACACCCGCTTCCAGGGGAAGACTGGTATCGTAACGGGCCAGCAGGGCCGCGCCTTCGTCGTGGAACTCCATGACGGTAACAAGCTCAAAACGGTAGTAACCAGGCCAGAGCACCTGAAGAAGGCGCAATGAGGGCCTGATATGACCGAGGAACGTTACGTCACCTTGGCTGAGGTCAAGGAAACACTAGAGGAATCGTCAGAGCAGCGGGAGCTCTCTGCAGACCAGAAGCTTGCATTAGATCACGCCCAAAAAGTGGCTAAGCTTCCTGCCGAAAAGGCAAAAGAGCTCCAGGCCGAGTTGGCCGAATTTGAATTTGTCAGCGAGGCACTCTGTGCCAAGATCGCTGACCTCTTGCCATCCCACTCCGATGAGGTCCGGGTGCTGTTCTCAAAGGAGAGGGTTGTCTTAGAGAAGAAGTATATTGAACAGATACTATCTACCGTGCAGAAGTACAGGTAGGCAGGATCGAGCTGATCATATGGAGGACTACGCGCTTATACTAGACTATCTACCACAGGGCTTGCCTATTGACAAGAGTTTTAGGAGAGAGGCCCTTGTGTACGCTCTTGGAGAGGATGAGTTCAAGCTTTTCGAACTCGTTCCAAAGCCGGATGCGATCATCACTATCGGAGATAAGGTCTACATAGGCAAAGAGTCGAACCTTCGCGACAAGATCCTCCATGTGAAGCGCCGGATAGGCTATGAGGAGTTGACCTCCGCCGCCCAGGCCGAGTTACCCTTCATGATACTAGAGATTGTTACCTCCCAAGAGGAACGATTCGTTAAGTTCTTCAATGAAGCTCAGGCCATCACTACTCGATTCCACATGCTCGAGCTCATTCCCGGATTGGGAAAGAAGACTATGTGGGCGATCATTGAAGAACGGAAGAAGGGGCCCTTTACGAGCTATGATGATATCGCCAAGCGCGTGAGCACGGTCAAACATCCTTCCAAGCTCATCGCCAAGCGGATAGAAGACGAACTCTCCGACCCTAGTCAGAAGTACCGCATATTCGTGTCTAGATGAACCCATCGGAGATCACTAGCATCCTGGCCCGGCTAGGGGCAAGGCCTTCTAAAAGCAAAGGTCAGAACTTCCTGGTCGATGGCCAGGTGGCCGATCGGCACGTCGAGTATGCTGAAGTTTCTTGCAACGATACTATTCTAGAAGTCGGTCCCGGCCTCGGAATTCTAACCACTCGTCTGGCCGAACAAGCTAAGAAAGTCATCGCCATCGAGGCAGACGCGAAATTGGCTGCTTACCTCCGAGATGTCTTGCCAGATAATGTTGAGCTAATAGAGGGCGACGCTCTCAAGGTGCCTTTCCCGCCATTCGATAAGTTTGTCTCCAACATTCCTTACTCCATCTCCTCACCACTAATCTTCAAATTACTAGAACACGACTTTCAGCGTGCAGCAGTCATGCTGCAGAAGGAGTTCGCCGACCGAATGGTCGCCAGGCCAAATACTGACGATTATTCCCGCCTCACAGTCAGCGTATCCTATAGGGCAGAATGCCGCATTCTAGAAAAGGTCTCTCGGTCGAAATTCTGGCCCTCTCCAAAAGTGGACTCTGCAATAGTAGAACTCATTCCTCATTCCCCCCCCTTCACCCTGGTAGATGAGGATTTCTTCTTCCATCTGACGACAATGCTGTTCCAGAACCGCCGAAAGAAGATTGGAACCATATTGAAGATGCGCAGTCTGGTCCAGGGCGATGATAGATCTCGGCTGCCCTACATGGACCTACGGGCGGAGGCCCTCGCCCCAGAGCAGATCGGCGAGCTGGCCAACAGAATTTGTGAACTGAATCTGCATAAGAAATAGATCTGATTCAACGATAATGTAGCCATTGTCGTTCAATGAATTTGAATTTGGATCGGCGACATCCACAGCGTTGCGTGTGACATCCCTGTTCTCGCCATTCACTACAATACTGGATAATACAACGTTTGGACCAGTAGAATGATATATCTATGCCCCAGGGGATGTAGTAACAAATGCAGATAGGGATTGTTGGGAAGCCTAATGTGGGCAAGTCCACCTTCTTCTGCGCAGCCACCATGGCAACCGTAGATATCGCCTCCTATCCATTCACAACCATCGAGGCGAACAGAGGAGTGGCATACGTAAGAGGGAAGTGCCCACATGTCGACTTCAATACTCAGTGCGTTCCCGGGAACGCTGCTTGCGAAAACGGCACACGTATGGTGCCCGTCGAGCTTCTAGATGTGGCAGGCCTGGTGCCAGATGCCTGGCAAGGTCGAGGCCTGGGCAACCAGTTCCTGGACGATCTCAGGCAGGCTGATGCACTCATACATGTTGTTGATGCATCCGGATCCACCGATATCGAAGGTGCCCCCGTCCCACCGGGTTCACACGACCCGGTGGAGGATATAAAATTTCTAGAAAGGGAAATCGACATGTGGATCCGTGGAATCTTGGAGAAGGGTTGGGATAGGGCGGCCCGACAGGCCCATCTTCAGGGTAAAAATATTGAGATCCTCCTCCAGGAACGGCTCACCGGCCTAGGGGTAACACCTGCGCATGTCAATGCCGCCATGCGTGACATCTCGCCGCCGGATAATCCGCTGAACTGGAGTCCAGAAATTATGCTCCAGTTGGCCCGTGCCATCCGCAGGTACGCCAAGCCTATGATGATCGCGCTAAACAAGGCCGATATGGCCGACGACGATACATTGGCCAGGCTGGCTGAGGCCGCGAATGGTTTGGCCGTGCCAACCCAGGCAGAGTCTGAACTTGCACTCAAGCTAGCAGCCCGGTCCAAGTTGGTAGACTATATGCCAGGAGATGGTAAGTTCAACGTTACCGATTCGTCCAGGCTCAGCTCTGAACAGCGCAAGGCCATCGAACAGCTCCATGACAACGTGGCACGCTTACAGGGTACGGGGGTGCAGAAGTGTCTCGAGACTGCCGCATTCCAGTTACTTGATCTCATTATAGTCTACCCAGTAGAGGATGAGACCAGGCTTACTGACCACAACGGGCGCGTTCTCCCTGATGCGTTTATGGTCCAGAAAGGCACCACCGCCAAGGAGCTGGCCTACAAGGTCCACACAGATCTAGGCGATAATTTTATTAGAGCCATAAACGCGAGAACACATAGGACAGTAGGGAATGATTATGTCCTAGAGGATGGAGATGTTATCACCATAGTATCCAGGAAGTGAATTGAATTGGGACAATGGAACACCCGACTGCTTGGCATCACTTATCGCCGCACAGAAGGTGATCAGCTCTCCATAGAGCTCTATGGTACGCTAGAGGATGGGCGCTCCATTGTCGCCCGCTACGTCGGATTTGAGCCTTATTTTCACATCCTAAGACCAGATGTGGAGACCATAGAGACTTTGCGCAAGGATCCCGACGTGCGAAGAGTAGAAGATATCCAGCTGTTTCATAAGGGCAGTCTCCAGCCTGCCGCAAAGGTAGTTGTTCGCTTCCCCTGGTTGGTGCCTGACTTCCGCTCCCGCCTTAGGCGTAACTTCGAGGTCCTGGCCGCAGATATTCCCTTCCACCATCGTTTCATATATGATCATGATCTCGGCGCCTGCGTCAAGATCTACGGAGAAGAGACAACAGGGGATTACGTTACCGATCTCATCGTGGACGTTGAGAGCAAAGAAAACGCCCCACATATCGAGACACTGGAGTCATTCAACCCAGACCTTAAGGTCCTCTCATTCGATATTGAAAATAGTATCAACAATGGCAACATCCTCACCATATGTTATGTCATCCGCGAGAACGATAGCATCCGCAACGGGAAGCCCATCTACGGCACGGAACAGGAGATAATTGATACATTCACCAAGGTCATCCAGGATGAGGATCCTGATGTAATCACTGGGTACAATATCGATAACTATGATATTCCCACACTTTTGGATAGGGCCAAAGCATCCAACGCAGGC
>JAAYQQ010000090.1 GCA_012519255.1 Methanobacteriota archaeon
GAGACCGCCGATGGATTGTATGACGTGCAGTACTGCGCCATAGTGGACAAGCGTGGCGTGGTTACGATAGGGCATGGTTCCGGGTTCAGATATCCCGAGGAGGTCGCCAAGAAGGTCCGGGAGGGCCTGACCGTGGGGGAGACCTTCCACGAGCTGTATGGCCTGGAGCAGAATGGCAGGAGGGGTGGCGCCATCGGTTACCTAACCAAAGGTGTGCTTGACCGTACCGGATTGGCCGAGCAGGCAGTGCTGGCGGCAATGGTCCCTCGCATACGTCAGGAACTTTACGGCCAGAACTAACCTGGAGTGGTGCGAACACGGGCATGGCCACCCCTGGCTTGCTCTCGTGAGCGTATGCCTCAGGGATTATACTCCTTGATTGCCTCGGCCATGTTCATCATGCGCTCCTGCACAAGCGCATTAATGGTTCCCCCAGGATAGGAGCCGTCCTCCATGCGCTGTCCGGCATCCCGGCCAGTGAGCACCTCGATACCCTGGTCGATCGTCTTGATCGGCCATATATGGAATTTTCCAGCCCGGATGGCCTCTACCAGTTCTTCCTTGAGCATGAGATTGCGAACATTGCTCTCGGGAATCATGCAGCCCTGTTCGCCGGTAAGACCGATGACCTTGCATATCTCATAGTAGCCCTCGATCTTTTGATTGACGCCGCCGATGGCCTGCACCTCTCCCCACTGATTCACCGAGCCGGTGACGGCGATGTTCTGCCGCACCGGTACCCCCGAGAGTGCAGAGAGCAGGGCGTAAAGTTCGGTGCTGGAGGCCGAATCTCCTTCCACTCCAGAATAGGACTGTTCGAACACCAGGCGGGCGGATAGGCTCAATGGGACATCCACGGCGTAGCGGGCATGAAGGAAGCCGCTGATGATCATAACGCCCTTGGTGTGAACGGTGCCAGACAGCTCGGACTCCCGCTCAATGTCAATAATGCCCTCACGCCCAACCCCCACCGTGGCCGTGATGCGCGATGGCCGTCCGAAGGCATAGTCGCCCGTGGCAAGCACTGCGAGCCCGTTGGCCTGACCCACCTTCTTGCCGGCCACGTCGATAAGGATGGTACCCTGGCCGATCATCTCCTCGATCTTCTTCTGGATCATGTTGGAGCGATATACCTTCTCATCCACCGCCATTTGGATGTGTCTCCCCTCCAGGGCCTCCGAGCCCTCCCTGACGGCATAGAAGTTGGCTTCCCTGATTATGTCGGCAACCAGGGCAAACTGGGTCGATAGTTTGTGCTGATCATTGGCTATGCGGGATGAGTGTTCGATAATAGCAGCCAGGGCGCTGGGGCTCAGGTGCAGCAATCCCTCCCGCTGGCACAGCCCGCACACAAATGAGGCATATAGGCCAATATTGTCCTCGTTACGATCCATGGTTATGTCGAACTCTGCCTTGACCTTGAACAGCTCCCTGAAGTCGGGATCCATCCCGAACAGGATCTCATACACCTGGGGCGATCCCAATATGATGACCTTGCCATCAAAGGGTATTGGTTCGGGTCGAAGCGTCTTGGTGATCATGTAGCCAAGCCGTGCGGCGGGGTCCTCCATCTCCAGTCGCTCGGAGGATATCATTTGCTTTAGGCCGTCCCACACCAGGGGGTCGCGGAACATCTGCTCTGCAGGGATCACCAGGAAGCCTCCATTGGCCCTATGGGTGGTGCCGGCGCGGACCATGGTGTAGTCGGTGACGAGGGCGCCCATACGGGACTCACGTTCGGAGTAGCCGAATAGTCTGGTGTAGGTGGGATTAAGCTCGATCTCGGCCGGTGCGCCCTTGACGGCGGAGTTGTCGACCACGAGGTTGAC
>JAAYQQ010000091.1 GCA_012519255.1 Methanobacteriota archaeon
CCTCCTTCATGTCCGGAGCATCCGGACTTTATGTTGATGCGCTCAAGGCCCAGAGGATTGGAATGGTCTCCCCCGGTTCAAGGAATATCATTCAATTTGGCAACACTTCCCTGGCCCTGGCCAAGGAGCTCACCATTGGCCACATCGAGCTGGATGACCTGAGAGCATTCGCCCATAGGCTTCGAGCCAAGCACTGTATGTTCGCCACGTCCGAGGTATTCAAGAACATTTATGCCATTGAGCTTTCGCTGTGGACCTATGGCATGCCCATGAGCGCTTACAATGACATGCTAGACATCTATAATCTGCCCCATCTTCCCACTGAGCCAGTGAAAGCCAACATCGTGCGGAGAGTGAAAAGAGATATTCCAGATCTCGGAACTCTGGGAGTCACCGTGCTGAAAGATCCTGGGATGATATTACGAGGCGTCTTAAAAGACTGCAAGCAATGCAATAAGTGCCTGCGGTCATGCCCCGAGGATGCGCTAACAATAGAGGAAGTCACCCCATACCCCATGGCGGTGATAAGATCCGATCTGTGCGATGGCACGGCCTGTAAGCGGTGCGAGTTGGTCTG
This sequence comes from Methanobacteriota archaeon, assembly GCA_012519255.1. Classification (GTDB taxonomy): domain Archaea; phylum Thermoplasmatota; class Thermoplasmata; order Methanomassiliicoccales; family Methanomassiliicoccaceae; genus DTU008. Next base: position 578 of record JAAYQQ010000091.1, read on the forward strand.
CCCTACTCATACCATGAGTCTGAAGAATATGCGGACAGTAGATACTGATGAATCGCAAGGCAAGGCATGAGCGCATGGCCGAACGGGCAGAGGTTCTTCGATGATTTGGGATATTCCCTACCCAAAGATTGATTGATTACAATGCAATACATGTTCTCGGATACTCAACAATTGCAAACCAATTTCGTGCTTTCCATTCATTAACGGAAGTTCAGAAGGTTTGAGTTGATTATCCAGAGGGACTGGGAGGGACCTCTAATGAAGAGTATATCACAGGATCTCAAACGATTTCTGTAAATCGGATGGGGGGAGAAAGGGGGAACATAATATGGGGGAAAAGGAGGAAGTATTGGCCTCATTGAGAAAGGCTGTAGAGACTTGGGATATTAATCTAGCCCGTAATGCGGCCGAGGCTGCATTGGATATCAATATGGACCCTTGTGAGGCTATTGAGATGGGCCTGGGGAAAGGGATGGATTCTATCAGTGATAGGTTCTATCATGGGAAGATATTCCTGCCCCAGGTACTTGCTGCATCCAAGGCCATGGAGGCGGGAATTGGTGTATTTGAACCATATCTCTGTGATAAGTCCATACACTCCAAGGGCGTTGTCATCATGGGAACGGTACAGGGAGATATACATGAGATCGGCAAACACGTGGTTTGCGCCTTCCTACGAGGGGCGGGATATACTGTATTTGACCTGGGCAAGGATGTATCTCCAGACGAGTTCATCGGTGCAGCGAGGGAAAAAGGGGCATGTCTGATTGGCGCCTCTGCCCTCATGACCACTACGTTGGTGGGCCAGAGACGAATCGTAGAGCGGCTCAAGGAAGAAAAGATTTTAGACGTAAAGACAATATTCGGCGGAGCGTGTTGCACTCCGAAATGGGTGGAGAGTATCGGCGGCGATGCCTACTGCTCTTGTGGGGCCAAGGTCGTGGCCGAGGTAGAAATTCTATTATCCGGTAGATAACGGTGATCATGTTTGGCGATTATTGAAAAGGCTCTAACGGTCTATGACGCTTATCTGCGCTCAGAGAAGGGGCCCAGAGTATCCGAGAGCGTCTGGGATAATGAAGTGGTGCCCGACGCAGCGATTGAGATGAAGGCGAAATATGATATCTCTTTCGACGATGATATAATACCTACCGACCCTGACCTGATGGAGCGGCTTTTTCTGGCAGGCGTAGATCTGCTAACCTCTATTGGCATTTATAATGTGGACACCGGGCGAGTTATCAAGGTCACCGAGGACGAGATCAGGGCGGGCCTGAGGGCGGCGCCCAAGGAGATCCGCCTGGGCAACCATAGCGACATGGTCACCCTGGCGCCTCGCAAGGGCAACTCATCGAAGAAACCCATAATTCAGGGAGGGCCTACTGGGGCCACAGTTTCAGAGGATATTTTCATTCCCATGTTCCAGAGCTATGCTCAGGAGCCCGTTGTCGATACACTCGTCAGCGGAGTGATGGCAACCATCGATGGGATACCTGCTACCACCAATACGCCCTTTGAGATCAAAGCTACCATGGCCGAGATCAGGGGCATAAGAGAGGCATGTAGCAGGGTTGGCCGACCATATATGGCCATATAGGGACCGGAGACACCGCTGTCCGCAGCGGGGCGTCTCGCTAGTGATTTCAAGGGAGGGCTCATGCCCTATGACTGCCATGAGGTCTCTCAGCTTAACGAACTAAAGATAGACAATGCATCATTGAACATAATAGCGGGCTGGCTCCATAATGGGAACGTCATCATGGTGGAGCAGATGCCCATATTTGGAGGCTATATTGGCGGCATCGAGGAGACGGCGATATGTGATGTGGCCACTACCTTAACTTCATTCACGATGTTAAACGCAAGCTATCATCATGATGGGCCCATTCACATCCGTTGGGGAACCACTTCTTCGAGAGAGACCCTCCAGATCGCCGGCCATGTCGCGGCTGCCCTGGATGCCCATACAGATGTACTATTGGCCAATCAATATTATCCAGTCGCCGGACCATGCACCGAGATGTGTCTGTTGGAAATAGCTGCTCAGGCCATGGTCGATACTGCCAGCGGTCGCGAGCTGGTCTCCGGCTGCGCCTCTGCCAAGGGTGTGGCGGAAGACTACACCACTGGCATGGAGGCCCGTATGCTTGGAGAGGTGGCCGAGGCCACTGCCGGAATGGATGTGGGTGAAGTGAATCACATTTTGAAACAACTCATCCATAGTTATGAACGGAAATACCTTACAGCACCTATGGGGAGGACCTTCCAGGAGTGCTACAACGTTCGCAAGGTAGTTCCAACCAGGGAATATCTCAGCGTATATGCTTCAGCGGTGGACATCCTTAGCAGGCTTGGGCTGGACATTGAGTGAACACCTGAGTATCGGATCCACCTGTTCCCAGAGTCATGATATGGGCCCATTTCCAAGGGTGAGATCAGAGTGGAATTGAGCTTGTCGGTACGGGATCATTGAGGGGTTTTTGTATCAATATTTTGCCAAGTCCAGTAATCTATTGTTAACGTTCCCGGCCCTCTCTACCCCGTTCCGCCGTTATCTTTAAACTGTTCATTGTACTTAACCAAAATTATATGGCAGAGGGATCAGAGGCTTTCGTTATAATAAACAACGTCAGCAAAAAATTTGGCGGCACATACGTCTTGAGAGACATCAGTGCTATCATTCGCCCTGGCGAGATCCTCGGTCTCATCGGCAGGAGCGGTGCAGGCAAGTCGGTGCTCATAAACATGTTGCGTGGAAACACCGAATATGCGCCCGACGCCGGTTCAATCATATATCGTTTCAATTACTGCGATTCTTGTGGATGGCTCGAGTTGCCATCCCCAGGTAAGAAGTGCGGAAAATGCGGAAATGATATGACGCTCCGCGAGGTGGACTATTGGGCCACAGACGAGGATGATCCATATCGCAAGGCTATTCGGCGGCGCATCGCCATCATGTTGCAGAGGACCTTCGCCCTTTTTGGGGAGATGACGGTCATCGAGAACATCTTCGAGGCGCTTGGCGGCGGGATGGATGAGCAGCGCAAGGTCGAACGCGCCCTTGAGCTGCTTCATATGGTCAAGTTGGAGCATCGCGTGACTCACATTGCCCGAGATTTATCCGGGGGAGAGAAGCAGCGATGCGTATTGGCCCGTCAGCTCGCCAGAGATCCTCTTCTTTTCCTGGCTGATGAACCAACTGGCACACTGGATCCTCAGACTGCTGATATGGTACACTCCACTCTCGTGGAGGCAGTCAAGGAGAGCGGCATGGCCATGGTGGTTACCTCTCACTGGCCAAAGGCCATCAACACCATGGCCGATCGTGCGGTGTGGCTAGAATCGGGCGAAATGATGAAGACTGGCGCTCCCAAGGAAGTGACCTCCGAATTCATGGTCGGGTTTGAGCCCAGGATTGAGGATACGGTTGATATCGGTCAACCTTTGGTCCGGGTGCAGAATGCCAAGAGGTATTTCTATTCCTACGCTCGAGGTGTGGTCAAGGCGGTAGATGATGTCACCCTGGATGTCGGTGAAAAAGAGATCCTGGGTCTGGTTGGTCTCAGCGGGGCCGGGAAGACCACGCTGTCACGTATGATCGCTGGCCTGGGCGAAGCATCGGATGGAAAGGTCATGGTTCGGGTAGGCGATGATTGGGTAGATATGTCCGAGCCTGGTCCAAATGGGAAAGGTCGCGCTACCCAATATATCGGCATTCTCCATCAGGAGTTCTCACTCTATCCTTTCGACACAATATTGCAGAACCTGACAATATGCATAGGGATAAACCTCCCTGCCGAGCTGGCCAAGATGAAGGCCATCCAGACCCTCTTGGGGGTTGGATTCACTCGCCAGGAGGTCGATCGCATCCTCTACGCCTATCCTGACACACTTTCCGTTGGTGAGAAGCAGAGAGCTGCTCTGGCCCAGGTTCTCATCCGTGAACCTCGCCTGGTCATACTGGATGAGCCCACGGGCACCATGGATCCAATCACCAAGTTGTCCGTGGCCAAGTCAATCCTTCATGCCCGAAAAGAACTGGGGGAGACCTTCCTCATAGTCTCTCATGATATGGATTTCGTCATCAACTGCTGTGATCGAGCGGCCCTGATGAAGGACGGCAAGGTCGTCGCGCTGGGGAAGCCCGAGGAGATAGTGTCCCACCTCACTGATAAGGAATCCGAGATCATGCTCCATGGCGGTGCCGAGGAATGAAAGATAAGATCGGCCGCCACATGAGCTTCGTAGAGTGTCGCGAATCTCGCGGCCTGGGTGTGGGCGGGGGGCTCGCCCAGCGCGCCACCATATCTGAGAGTGGCCGAGATGTCGTGGCCGTGGCCATGGGTCCAGGGAAACGTCATATTACCAAGCCAGTCTGTGAGATCACCTATGCCCTACGTGAAGAGGGGATAGATACCAGCGTCATTGTCATCAATGCCGGCGGGGGAGTCCCTGCTGATGCCCCTGACGTTAGCACAGGGTCTATCTTTGGGCTGGATCAGATAGAAATTGACCGCATCCAGCAGTTCAAGGTCGCCCTTATTCATCTGGGAAACGTGCGTAGCCACATAATCTATAAGGCCCGCCTCATCCTGCGAAACGTCGACCTTCCAGCGGTCGTGGTATGTCAGGCCCCTGTGGATTTTGAAGACTTCGCACGCATTGGCGTGAAGACGAGACTGGTCCGGCCACGCAAGGAGGATGTGGGCACCAAGGGCGAGATCGTGGAGATAATTACTGGCGTGGTTAGAGGTTCGACCAGTCCACAGCATAAGCTCGACGAGATCGTATCCAAAGTACGCCGTCACCTCTAGTTAGGTGCGGTCTATATCAAAACCCACCAGGTGGGTCCATGTCTTGGGGCCGGTAAGGCCCATGGCCGAGCGGACGAAGTCGTCAGACATTGTGGAGACGCTGCCTGAGGTGACTCTCGTGATCTCCGGGAGCCCCTCGAGGTGTTTGAATGGTATTTCGCTTATGATGAAATAGGGCTCGCCCCTAACGGAGACGCCGGGATGGATGACAAAATCATCAGATAGGAATTGAGCGTCTGGATTCTTCTTTAAGAAATCCTTCTTCAGGTGAGCTGGAACATATTGTCCCAGGACCTGCCCCTCCATGTCCTTGAGGTAGAGCAGACCCTCATTATCCACGATGAAATGGGCGTCCCCAATGATTATGAAACTGATCTCCCGAGACAGGGCTTCCCATACTCCTTCATTAACGAATGGCATAAGGCCCATGCATGCGCCGTTGATCTCAGCGAGGATCTCCAATCGAGTAACCTCCTCTCTCATCTCTGGATCAAGGAACCTTATGGCAACCACTCCAGGGATATCGAGCACCCTTTTCTCCACCATCGCCAAGATCTCTTTTTGTTCCATATTCTCCACAATATAAGAGCGAACATCAGGCATTTGATTCTATTCCATAGATGTCGCTGGGTTCGGCGAAAATCTATTTAGCCTCCTGTCCCTTCTCCAGATATCCCGATGTTGATCTGTATTAATGGTCGAGAAATGGAGGTGTCAAGTGGCGCCTCACTTGGCGACGTCATAAATGGAGAACCGCACCTGGAAGGTACGGTCATCGCTCTTACCCGACCGGAAAGCTCCATCCAGAAACGCACCGCTGAGTTCGAGGTAATAACCTCGCGAGGCTCCTTCATAGTTCAGCTTAACGATTCTGATTTTGCCAGCAAATTCCGTGAGTTCATTCCCAAGCTGGCAGGAGTAAATATCCGTTGGCAGTCCTCCAAGGTAACTGCCTATGGCGCCTTCCCCTCGGACCTGGAAGTGGCGCGGGAGCAACATTTCTACTCCCGATATGACTGCTTCCTGGCCTTGGGGGGCTTCGACAACAGCACCACTTATTTCATGATCGCCCGCAACGATCACAGCGGCGCATATGGGGTGAAGGGGGGTAAGTTCGGTCGTGTCACACGGGGAAGGCATCTACTCAGGCGATTGAAAGAGGGAGATCGCATAATAGAGATCCGTCCAGTGATTCTAGAGCTGTCGCAGAGGGATGCTTTCATTACCGACGATCTGTCCACCCCCCTTGAGGACGGAATGTCCATAGATACTTACGTTGAAGTGGAGCTGGAACGCCGCTCTCCGGTGAGTTGCGAACAGCTCCTGGTCGTGGTGGGGGACGGTCGGCTCAAGATTACCGATCGGACCGCTACCTATACGGCCAACTCCCAACGCCTCGATGTCACTCTTGTACCGGAGTTGACCACGGTGCGGGAAGACGGAGATGTCACCGTCCGCCATTCTGGCCTGGGAACTGGTCGATTATACTTCTACCGCGAACGACGCCAACTTTCTCCCAACCACAATTTGGTGGGCAAGGTAAAGAACGGTCAGGAACTGATCCGCATGGCCCCTGCCAGTTCCGAGATCGCCATTCGCACCA
>JAAYQQ010000092.1 GCA_012519255.1 Methanobacteriota archaeon
CAGGCCAGGGGAATCAAGTTCGGCCTTGACAACACTACCGAGTTACTCTCTCGCCTTGGCGACCCCCATCTGAGATTTCGCTCGCTCCATGTCGCCGGGACCAATGGAAAGGGTTCGGTAAGCGCGATGTCCGCAGCGGTGCTGGGCGAGGCAGGATATTGTACTGGACTGTACACGTCTCCCCATCTCGTGGATTTTCGAGAACGCATCCAGGTGGATGGTATACCTATCGGGGAGAAAGAGATGCTACGCCTGGCAGAAGAGGTGCGTACAATTGCCGAGGAGATGAGAACTCGATCGGCGGATAAGCGACTAACATTCTTTGAGCTGACCACTGCCATGGCTTTCGCCCACTTTGCCGATCGAGGGGTCGAGGAAGCAGTAGTGGAGGTAGGGATGGGGGGCAGATTGGACGCCACGAATGTCATCCATCCCGAGTGTGCGGTCATCACAAGGATCGCTCTTGAGCACACCCAGCATCTGGGGCGAGCCATCGCCGATATCGCCTTTGAGAAGGCCGGTATCATCAAGCCTGAAGTCCCCGTCATAACCATAGAGCAAGACCCTGGCGTCATAGATGTCCTGCAAAGAAGGGCAGCCGAGCTCTCCTCCCCGATCAAGATAGTGGGAAGAGATGTGAGTTATGAGTTGATCGCCTCTACGTTGGAGGGCACCGATGTATATGTGGAGGAGATCGATGCGAATATCTCCCTCCCGCTCCTGGGCAGCTACCAGGCAGCCAACTGCGCCCTCGCCTGTGGCGGTCTGGCGGAACTGATGAGGCGAGGGCTCTACATTCCCGATGAAGCATTCCTTAATGGTCTGGCAAAGGTAAAGTGGCCAGGACGGTTGGAGATTGTGGGGAGAGGACCCTGTATCATTCTTGACGCATCTCATACTCCCGATGGGGCCAGGACGGTGTCAGAAGAGGTCGAGCGGCTGATCGGCGGTAAGATAATCCTCATCCTGGGCGTATTGCGGGATAAAGATCTAGACGGCATCGCCAGGGCCTTCGGAAGGATCTCCCGCAGGGCCGTAGCCACTGCTCCACCCACAGATAGGGCGTATTCTGCCGAAGAGGTTGGCTCTGTACTCTCTGCCTACTGTCCTACCGATACCGTGGATGGCGTGGGAAGGGCAATAGAATGGGCCAGATCCAATGCCGCGCCCGACGACACGATCCTCGTTACGGGATCACTATACACAATTGGCGAGGCCAAGAGGTGGATGAATGGACAAACCGGTTGAGGAAATATTTAGCAGACTGAAGGCGCGCTCCCCCGAGCGGGCATCCCCTGGCAGCGCGATCGGCATGGAGATAACCTGGGTACCCGATCCTTTCAAGATATTGATCTCCACCGTGCTATCGCAGCGCAATCGTGATGAGATCACGCATCTGGCTTCCCTCCGTCTCTTTGAATTCTACGATACGCCGGAGAAACTGGCTGCCGCTCCTCTGGAGAGGGTGGAAGAGCTGATCCGCCCGGTGAACTTTCATCGCGGCAAGGCCAGGGCACTGCGAGAGATCTCCCGCATCCTTGTGGAAGAGCATGGGGGCAAGGTCCCCCGGACCGTAGAGGCGCTCGATGCCCTCCCCATGGTCGGCCGGAAAACTGCCAATTGCGTCCTTTCCTATGCCTATGGTATCGATGCCATATGTGTTGACACTCACGTCCACAGAATATCCAATCGCATCGGCCTGGTTCATACAAAAACGCCCGATGCCACCGAGCGGGCGCTGATGAAAATAGTGCCCCGCAAGTTATGGAGGGCGGTTAACGAGCTCATGGTTCGTTTTGGACAGGAAGTATGCACGCCATTGCGGCCGAAGCATGACATCTGTCCCATTAGAGAATTCTGCGACCTCTATCTGGATTGCCAGCAGCAGAATGGTTCGGATATCTCCTAGAGGCTGATGCCTTCGCCGACCTTCTTGGAGATCTCCCTTTCCAACTGTACCTCTGCTTCCCACTGATCCATGGTCTCTATGACTTCTCTGATCTGACGAAAACAGTCAATGCATATCAGTCGGGAGCCAACGGCCTTCATGGGCGTTTTTTTGTACGAGATTGTACCACAAAGCCAGCACACTTGCATGTCCCTGGTGCGATACTCCACGTAAGCTTCCATCTTTCTACCCTCGATAATGGTGCGGAGGGTCTGTTCCTGGCGGGACGGCTCCCCTGACATAGTGGCACTCGAATTGACGGAGCGATATATGAAATATTGTGAGGCGCCGCAGATGTGGGATGCGATGGACGACACGAAATGACTTAATAATCCTCCGGCATAGGTGGGCACAATGCACGAGGTGTCCGTCATGTCCAGCATCATTGACTCGGTGCTGGAGGAGCTTAAGGGATATCAGGTGGAAAGGGTCGAGGAAGTCGACCTTACCATTGGCGCGTTGACCTTTCTAGGAGAAGAGCAGCTCAAGTTCGCCTTTGAGATCCTCACCAAGGACACCCTTCTGGAAGGTTCTATCCTGGTCATCGACACCGAGGAGGTGGAGGTTCGTTGCCTCTCCTGCGACTACCTGGGTCCAGCAGAGGTCCTCGAGAACGAGGGATTCCATGGCATGGTCCCCATCTTGCATTGTCCTCGCTGCGGTCAGGGCATAGAGGTGACTAAGGGAAAGAGCTGTCTGGTGCGTTCGGTCAAGGCGGTGGAGAAGGATGTTCCGATACAGGGATGAAAAGGCAGCTCAGAAGATCATAGAATCGATCCGCAGGGAAAACGTCAAGCTCCGCTTCATGCACGTCTGCGGCACTCATCAGGATACTCTTGTTAGATTTGGCCTTGAGCGGATGTTACAGGATGTTGGCGTTGAGATCCGTCAGGGGCCTGGGTGTCCCGTATGTGTAACGACCTCCAATGAGGTCGCCGAGGCCATCGCCCTGGCTAATGCTGGAGTCACCATATCGGTGTTTGGAGATATGCTCAAGGTGCCCACGCCTCTGGGCTCACTGGGCGACGCAAGGGCTCGAGGGGCCGACGTCCGGATAGTATATTCGGTAGAGGATGCCGTTAGATTGGCCAGGGAAGTCAAGGAGATGGTCTTCATGGCCATTGGGTTTGAGACCACCAGTCCGACCACTGCTGCCATGATGGTGGAGGACCTTCCCGATAACTTCTCTGTTCTGTCGTGCCACCGTCTTCTCCCCCCTGCTCTGGAAGCCATCATCAAAATGGGGGAGTTCCGCATTGATGGGCTCATTGAGCCTGGGCACGTTAGCGTCATGATCGGGGAGGAGCCCTATCATATTTTTTCAGAGCGGGATAAGATACCCCAGGTGATCGCTGGCTTCGAACCTCTCGACCTCCTTATGGCATCATATATGTTGGTTCGGCAAGTCAAGGAAGGCCGGGCGGAGGTCGAAAATGAATATCGTCGCCTGGTGAGGGAAGAGGGCAATCCAAGAGCCGTAAAGCTCCTAGAAGAAGTGTTCGTTCCAGTTGACCGGGCCTGGAGAGGATTTCCCGTTATTCCAAAGAGTGCCTATGAATTGAGGCCGAAATACGATGATTACAATGCCCGTAAGGTCTACCAGGACATCCTGGAGAAGCGACCAGAGGTCAAGGAGGAACTAGGGGGCTGCCGCTGCGGTGAAGTCCTCCGCGGGCTCATAGATTCAGAGCAGTGCCCTGCCTTCGGACGAGGATGCACTCCCGCTTACCCCATGGGCCCCTGCATGGTCTCGCGAGAGGGTGGATGTAACATCGCTTTCCGATATCGTGGAAAGATGTAGGTTGATCAGGTTGTTGCACCTTACTCATCCTTTGCGGTAGCCAGAGTTTCGCCCATCGTCGCGCCAGACCGCCAGGTAATTCTGGAGATGGGGCATCTTGTTAATTTCAGTATGCTGGAAACATTCTTGTGTGCCATCTGCTGAGTGCCGTCTGGCTCGACAGAACAATGCGTTGGCACCTCCACCGTTGTTCTACCATGTGACTTTCTGTTACTTCCTGGCACACGTTACCGTCAGATGGAAACGCCGCCATGGTCAAGTCTCTCCACATGTAGGTGAGGACTCATGATGCATTGGGCCATCTCGTTCCCTACTACAGTTCATCAACCTCTTTCTCTACAACCTCCGTCATGCTCCACCTCATATCAGCTCAGCAAGACATTTCTCCAGGGAATGCAATAAGATGTTCGATCATCGAATGCGCATAGGTATCGTGGCCTGCGAGGTCCTGAAGAATGAGATCGAATCTCTTGTCGAGAACGATCCCGATATAGTGCACAAGGATTACCTCGAATTCGCTCTCCATGTCTATCCAGAGGATATGCGAAGAACGATAGTGGAAAAGGTCGATCAGCTGGAAGGGATGGTGGATGCGGTCCTCATAGGCTACGCTGTCTGTCAGTCGTTAGATGGCCTTGACAGGGAAGTCAAGGTCCCCTCGATCATGCTGGAAGGGGACGATTGTATCTCGGTCCTGTTGGGCCCGACCCAATATGCCGGGGCGAAGGCCGAATGTACCGGTACCTGGTTCTCATCTCCGGGGTGGGCAGAGTTAGGCATGTCAGGGGTAATCAAAGAGCTACACCTTGATAGCATGCTAGAGGAAGGCTTCGGTCCGGAATATTTTCTCGATATAATTTTCGATGCTTACAAGCGATGCTTATATATTGATACGGGGGTGGGAGATAGAGAAAGTCTGGAAAGATTATCATTCGACTTTGCCCGGCAACTCAGATTGCCCCATGAGAGTCGATGCGGGACGCTGGAAAATCTAGACAAGGCCCTCCGTAGGACCAAGGAGCTTGCCCAGTGCGTGATAAATGGAACTTATCATGGCAATGGTTAAAAACGGCGGAAGGAATGTCAGATTTATAATATGCCCGAGCGGCCCAGTAGTCGCTCTCCAGTCATAACCATCAGATGTGATTCAATGTCTCAAGATATGTCTCAAGATTTCAAATCCCTAGATATAGAGGAACCAATACTGAAAGCCATAGATGACATGGGGTTCGTTGAACCGACCCCCGTGCAGGTGGGGACCATACCTCTGCTGCTAGAGGGAAAGGATGTTATTGCACAGGCCCAGACGGGCACTGGTAAAACGGCCGCCTTTGGCATACCCATCATCCAGAAGATCCGCGCTCCTGGAAAGAAGCCTTCAGCACTTATTCTCTGCCCCACTCGCGAGTTGGCGGTACAGGTATCAGAGGAGATCAAGAGTCTCTCCTCATTCCGCGACCTCAATGTCCTGGCAGTATATGGCGGAGCATCCATCGATGCCCAGTTCAAAGCACTTGCTGATGGGGTAGACATAGTCTCCGGCACCCCTGGCCGAGTAATCGATCACATTCGCAGGGGAACGATCGATCTTAGAGAGATTCGCTATCTTGTCCTGGACGAGGCGGATCGCATGCTTGATATGGGCTTCATTGAAGACATTGACTATATCATTTCCAAGGTTCCGAAGGACCGCCAGACCATGCTCTTCTCCGCGACGATTCCGCCAGAAATACGAAAGCTGGGCGAGCGTCACATGTACGATCCAGAGGTGGTGTCGGTAAGCGAGGACGAGATAGTTCTCCCCAACACCAAGCAGATGTACTTCGCGGTGGGCCGCAAGAACAAAATATGGGCATTGTGCCGGGTGCTGGATAAGGAGAAGCCCAAGGCCATTGTATTTGCCCAGACCAAGCACATGGTAGATATCATAGAACGGCGGCTAACCTCCTATGGTTACCCTGCCGCTGCCATCCATGGCGATCTCACCCAGTCCCGCCGCGAGAGGGTACTATCCAATTTCCGTTCCGGCAAGGTCAGGATACTTATCGCTACCGATGTGGCTGCTCGGGGACTAGATATCGAAGGAGTCACTCACGTGATCAATTATGACATCCCCGAAAGTCCAGATGTGTACGTCCATCGCATTGGTCGTACTGGGCGAGCAGGCAAGGAGGGCAAGGCAATAACATTCGTCAGCTCCAACGAGATGCATCTCCTTGAGGCAGTAGAACAGTTCACCGATCAGAGGCTGGAGCAGGTCGAAGTACCCTCGGCCAAAGGAAAGGCCCGGGGGCCTGTCCGGAAGGTCCTTGACTTTGACGAGATGGCCGACATCTTTGGCATGGTCCGCTTTGAACTATCATTAAACAGTGATGATGTTTCCAGTAAAGTGGACCTATCCGATTTTGTGGCTAGCAGAGCCCGGGTGAGTGATATTACTATTGGTCACATCACAATAGGTACCACTAATTCAGTGGTTGAGGTGCACAAGGATGTGGCAATGAAAGTGCTGAAAGCCCTCCAACAATCAAACTTCAGGGGCAAGAAATTTAGTGTTAAGCCCCTGCCACGGGCCCACAGATAAAAAGGTCAGCGCCACTTTGAATAACGATCCAGCAGGATGCACGTATCATCAGCAGCGATCTTATCGACCACGCCCTGCTGTTCGATCTCTCTAATATAATCTTTGGTTTCTGAGATAGATACCCGAGACGCCTTGGCGATGATATTAGCGACGACGGTAGGAATGGCCGTCTTGTCCATAGGGGACGCGTTTAAAATCTCACGAAGGTCGTATTTGAAAGAACCCAGTCGATGCAGGTTCAACATGGCTGTGCGCGGTGTCTGAGTCCGCACTCTGTGGCGTGAGTTCGATCTCCGCCGTTTAAATCTTCTTCTGGCCAATATTATAACTCCAGAATAAGGAACAAGGGAACCATTACTTATAGCTTGCCTACATGGTAGTTATTAACCTAATGTGCCTGATATATTAAGCATTCTTAGGGATATGGGCGCCTATACATTCCAGGCAAATGTCTGCTCAGATATATTTTCATGATCTTACGCAGTCATCCTTTCTTTCCATCGAGTTATGGTTTCTTTGGCAATTATGTAATATTATTATTGGCCAATTAATAAGGGCTCGCCAATCCAATAATTTCTGCATCATGGGTGACTCAACTACCGAGGCGCATGATGGGGTCGACTCGGTAGATTAGGCAAGCGGGCGAAATGATAGATGCCTCATCATTTTGGTCGTTGAATTCACGCCGACCATTCGGAACTCCGATTAGTTCTCAACGTGAGTTTTCAATATATTCTTATATCAAACGCTCCAAAGAAAAAAAGGGATTTACCATGTCGATGGACCCTATATTGGCTCTGATTGCCATCATATTTGGCATATTGGTGATAGCCTTCGAGAACTTGCTCAACTGGATAGTAGGCATATTCTTCATCCTATTGGGATTATGGCTACTCATTGATTATTTTAACAAGAGCAGCAAGCAGGCCCCGAAGAGACAACAGACTCAGCAGACCCTTGAGGTCCCTCCCCCATCTCCGCCAGAAGAGAAACAGCCCTGAGATGGAGGGGGAGAAAGGGTTTACTGGCGGAACCCCTTCCAAGAGGTTTTTATTGATTTTTTATCCCTTTTCTTCCTTCCAGTCACCAGTATATCCTTCTTAAAGAGCCATACTGCTATGGCCATGGTCGCGCTGGCGAAGATGGCTTCATAGACAATCCCGGCGAGCACTAGATTGTAATCGCCGAACAGGAGATTGTTCATTGCCATCATGGGGTGACTGAACGGTATGGCGAAAATGCCTGCCTGTACTGCCGTGGGCAGTGTGTTGAAGTCCTTCATCATCATGGCAAACATGGGTATCATTGCCAGGAAGGTGATGGGCATTGTGAGGGTCTGGGCAGATTTATAGTCCCGCGCAAATGTCCCGATTACCAGGCAGAGGCCCAGTCCGCCCACCACGGCCAGGAAGAGGGAGATTCCCACCAGGACATAGTCCATCGCGCTCAGACCAATGCCGTATTGGATCAGATCTATGCCTGTACTGCCCTGTAGACTCTTCATATAATATCCCATCCCCAGCATGTAGATGAAGGCCATGATCAGGCCCACCACGGCTGCTCCGCCCAGCTTGCCGAGGACAATGTGGGATCGTTTCACTGGCATGGTGAGTAAAGTCTCCAGTGTCTTATTCTCCTTCTCCAGTCCCATGGATGCTATGACCGTGGAGCCCGACATGATGATGACCATGAGGACGATAAGGGGCACGATTATGGACTGAGAGGATAGCGTTGCAGATATGGCGCTGGGGGATACTCCATCCAGGGTCTTTCCCTTGAATGAGGTAGTCTCACTTTTTATGATTGGATTGATGGTGGTGTTGGCGTCGATATCCATGCCACTCTCGATGATGACCATGGAAAGCGCATTGTTGACCGCTCCCAGGCGAGCGTCCAGCGATGCGGATGAGAGAGTATCCAGAATGCCTGTGCCAGACATGATCCAATATACTTCGATGGTCCCGGTAGTGTTAGATGTAATGTTTTGGGTAAAATCATCAGGGATGACAAGCAGGGCGATGCCACCTGCGGATGCGACTGCCTCCAGTCCCTCATCGACATTTGTTCCATTATAGACGATCTCGGCATCGAACTGCAATGCTTCAACGGCTACAGTGGAGAGCCCCCCATCATCTTCGTTGATGATGCCCATGATGGGTGGTTTGGCTACCTCCTCTCCCACATCGCCCATAATGCCCCCAAGGGACCCGAAAAGAATGGCGAGTATGATGACTGGTATGACCGTGGCTGGAGTCAACAGTTCACGGATCTCCTTGCCTAGGATATTAGATAGTGGCTTCATGCGACCGCCCTCACAAAGACCTCTTCGATATTGTTGGCACTGTACTTGTCCTTCAACTCTTCAGGCGTCCCCAGCTCCACAACCCTGCCGCCATTGATGAGGGCAATTCTATCGCATATCAGTTCGACCTCGAGCATGTTATGGGATGATACGATTATGGTTGTTCCATTCTGGGCAGTCTCACGAATAGTCTTGCGGACATGTTGGGCGCTGATGACATCCAGTCCAGAAGTAAGCTCGTCGAGGATGGCCAGTTGGGGCTTGAACATGAGAGCTCGACTAACAAGTAGTCGGCGAGTCATTCCTTTACTGTATGTTTCCACCTTGTCGTCGATCCGCTCAGATAGATTGGAGAGGGCAATGCCATCATCAACCATCTTATTGACATCATCTCCCTTGCAGAAGAACCGGGCGATGAACTCGAGATAGCGTCGCCCAGTGAGGTTCTTGTACGCTCCAGCCTCCTCTGGAAGATATGAAATGATCTTGCGGATCTCACCTGCTTCCGTGCTCACATCTTTCCCAAATATGCTGGCAGAGCCAGAGGTTACCTGGAGCAATGTAGATAGCATACGCATGATGGTGGTCTTCCCGGCTCCATTGGGGCCGATCAGTCCGAACACTTCGCCCTCTTCTACGGAGAAGGTCGCCCCATTTACTGCCCTGAAGTCCCCGAATGTCTTTACCAGTTCCCTGGCTTCTACAGCCTTCAATTATAGCACCTGTCCACTGTGAAGAAGAAGAGATTGTTTTAGAATATAATAAATGACCCTTGCAGACCGAGCACGATGGGTTGGAAGATAAGTCCACGTTTAACATGGGAGTTGATGAAGGGACCCATTCTCGCTCTCAATTGGAAACTTACCTGGCCGTGATGAAATATCCCACTTCTATTGACGACTTAACACGGCGTTGCGGAATGGATGTCAACACATCCGATAATCTCATCGCCCGCCTGGTAGATCTCATATTCGACCCCTGGTCAAGGGATCGCGTCTCAGTACGCTGGAGGAACTACCGATCAAGAAGGTGCTGGACTGCGCCGATTGACAGGTCAGGAGTTCTTACCTCGCTCCCTTTCTGAATGCCGAACGCTAAGGTCTCCTTCCCCGTGTCATCCGTTGATACTCTTTCTCGGCAAGAGTTTCAGTATAGTGATGGCTGAAGTACGTACCTATTGCGTGCGAGACAACTCCTATGCCCCAGAAGATGGTTATGAATGCTGGCCAGGGGAACACGCCTGGAGTTGTGAGGAACCATA
>JAAYQQ010000093.1 GCA_012519255.1 Methanobacteriota archaeon
AGACAGTCCTTGCGTACCGTGCCCAGACAGGCGCCGGATATGTCGATCTCCTTCATTATCTCCGGTAGCACGGCGACCTCTCCGCCTACCAGATCACAATTTGCCAGCTCGCAACCTCTATTCAGCCCGATGCCGATCTGGCTCATGAGCTGAGGGTCTGGACGGTCGATGGCCATGTAGTCCACGAAGGCGATCGGCTCTGCGCCCACGCAGATGGTATCGTTGACGTTCATGGCCACGCAGTCGATGCCCACGGTGTCCCACTTTCCAATGGCTTTGGCCAGGAGAAGTTTGGAGCCAACTCCATCGGTGGCAAGGGTAAGGATCTGCTCCCCAAAGTCGATGAGTCCGGTAAACTGTCCGGGGAGTTCGATCATTCTGGGACCGTCTTGACGGCGAAAGCTCAGTTGCTTGACCAGGGCCGCGATGGCCTGGGATTTCATATCGATGTCGACGCCCGACTGGGCATAGGTCATGCCCTCCTTCTTATCAACCATGATCAACCCCTACTGTAACTGCAACCTGATTAGAAGTTTTTCCGTATGGAACCCCCCCTCTCCCCCATCTGGGGATAAAAAGATATAAGGCCCCGCTTCCGAATTGCCAGGGTAATGGGCAAACGCTGGCTCAAGGAGCGGAAGAGAGAGTACTATTATAGGAAGGCCAAAAAGATGGATTATCGCTCCAGGGCGTCCTTCAAACTCATGCAGATAGATGATAAATTCAAGGTACTGCCTCGTGGCGGGGCCGTGGCAGACCTGGGTGCCGCCCCTGGAGGGTGGCTGCAAGTGGCCAAGGAGCGGGTCGGACCGAATGGCAAGGTCGTTGGTGTAGATCTTCAACGTATCGAGCCTCTTAAGGGCGTGGTCACCTTGCAGGGAGACATCTTAAGAGAAGAGACGGTCGAATCGCTCCAGGAGATCCTGGGAGGGAAGGCCGACACCGTAATCTCTGACATGTCCCCCAACATCTCTGGATCTTACTCCACCGATCATGCTCGCTCTGTAGAGCTGTGCTCCCATGCCCTTGATTTTGCCAGGAAGACGCTGCGTACAGGAGGCAGTCTGGTCATGAAGATCTTTGAGGGAGATATGATGGGGGACTTCCTGACTGAAGTAAGGAAGAGTTTCTCAATGGTGAAGCTTCATTCTCCCAAGGCCTCTCGCTCTCGAAGCTCCGAGATCTACATTATCGCCAAAGGTTTCCGCGGTGAGCCCGATACAGGGGCGGCGAAGGCTGCAGATGAGGAATAGTCTATCTTGAACATTGCAGAAATGCGGTCCGACAAATCCGGTGAAGTGGACGGGCGCGGCTTCTCCCAGGCGCGGAAGGGCGCCGTCGGCCAGTGCCCGGTATGACACCTCCCTCATTATCGGTCCGAAATCCTTCCACCTTTTGCCAATAATTCCGGGCCCAATAAACCTTTTAAAACATCTGCCCCTATTATGGGGCGATGATAACCTACCTCACGGTGACATTCAGCACCGAAGGCTCTAGGCCCTCTGAGGTTCTGGAAGCGCTTCATGGGCTTGGCTTTGAGCCCACCACGGGAAGTTATGATTTTATCTACCGATGGGGCAACAAGGCCACGGTGGAGGATGCCATCTATCTGGCTGATAAGGTGTATCAGACCCTTAAGGGCAAACACGTCCTCTTCAAGATGCAGACCGTCAATGATTATCCGTAGAGATATATATGAACTGCACAAAGATAATCTGCATCGGTCAGAACTATAGGGCTCATGCTAAAGAGATGAATGCCGAACCGCCATCTGAGCCGATCATTTTCCTTAAGCCGGCCTCTGCCCTAATCTCTGATGGTGAGAATATTGAAGCACGACTGGACGTGGGAAGAGTGGATCATGAGGTTGAACTGGCCCTGATCATGGGTCGGAGGGCAAGGCAGGTCGCCGAGGAGGACGCGCTCGAATATATCTCTCATCTTGCCGTGTTCAATGACATCACTGCTCGAGACATACAGTCGATGGCGCGGAAGGACGGCAATCCCTGGGCGCTGGCCAAGAGCATGGATACCTTTGCTCCCATGTCCACGCCAGTGCTATTCTCCTCTGTACGTGACATCCACGAACTTGACCTCAGGCTGTGTGTCAATGGTGATGTTAGACAGAGGGGAAACACATCCCATATGATCTTCCCCCCGGAGTCGCTAATCGCGCACATCAGCAAGTATATAACACTGGAGGAGGGGGACATCATCGCTACTTGCACACCTGAGGGAGTCGGCCCCCTGAATGATGGCGATGTGGTGACCGCCGAGATATCTGGCGTGGGCAAGATCTCCAACCGTGTTCGACGGTACTGATCAATCCCAGAATCGTTTGGTACGGGCGTAAGTCATCTCCGCCGACAGGATGTCGCGGAGCAACCCGTCCTCGCTGTCATAGAATGAGGATAGCACACGGGCGGCAGTGTCCGGACCGATACCTCGCCCGGCCAGGGCCATGAGTGCCTTGGGACCATACTCTCGGACCAAGTTGGCGTTCTTGTACATTCGTCGGATCTCCTTGACCTCCTCTTTGGTGGGAGATTTCTTTCTGAGCAGGCCGATCGCCTCGCGGTTGTAAGCAGGCAGAGCAGCAATCATCCTGCCGCCGCATTTAGAACAGACGACACGCGCGGGGGTATCCTTGGGTTTCAATCTCCACTGTGTCTGGCACTTCAGGCAAGACATG
>JAAYQQ010000094.1 GCA_012519255.1 Methanobacteriota archaeon
GGAGACCAGTGGAACCAAGCTGCGCAATTACCACATCTTCTTCCAGCTTTTCATGTGCACCATGATCCTGGTGGCTGTCTCAGACAACCTTGGAATCTTATGGATCGCCATTGAGGGCACCACTCTGGCATCCGCCTATCTCGTTGGCTTCTACGATACAGACACGTCTGTTGAGGCGGTTTGGAAGTATCTTATCATTTGTTCAGTAGGGATCACCCTTGCTCTGCTGGGCACCATAATCCTCTATGCCTCATCGGCTAGTGTTTTGGGCGGCACCTCCGATGCTCTAAGCTGGTCTGCCTTGATGGAGCCGGAGGTGCTAGGCCGTCTGAACGTAGATCTTCTGCGCATAGCTTTCATCTTCATCCTCGTTGGGTATGGAACCAAGGCCGGTCTGGCTCCAATGCACACCTGGCTGCCTGACGCTCACTCCCAGGCTCCCACTCCCATATCGTCCATACTCTCCGCCGTCCTCCTCAATTGCGCCATGTATGGGATCCTGCGATTCCACCTAATCCTCTCTGGTTCGGCCATTGGGCCTGGTTTCTCCAGCGGGCTTCTCCTCTTGTTTGGATTGCTTTCCATGGCCACTGCGGCAGCCTTCATAGTTCTCTCCAAGGACTACAAACGCATGCTCGCGTACTCTTCGATAGAACACATGGGCGTCATAGCCGTAGGTTTTGGCTTCGGAGGCGTCATGGGCATAATGGGCAGTCTGTTCCACATGCTCAACCACGCTCTTGCCAAAACCCTACTGTTCTTTGGGGCAGGTAACGTGCTGCAGCGCTTCCATACCAAAGAGATAGCTGGAGTGAAGGGACTTGGTTCAATCATGCCCCTTACCGCGACCCTGTTGATGGGCGGAGCACTTGCCATAACTGGCTGTCCGCCGTTCTCCATATTCTTAAGCGAGTTCATGATCTTGGTCGACGGCATTGATGGGGGGCACTTCTTCTCCGTAGTGATCTATCTAATTCTCTTGGCCATCATCTTCGCCGCGCTGCTATATCATGTCGGAAAAATGGTCTTCGGAGAACCTTCTCATGAAAAGAAGCCGGAAGAGCTCGGTCACCTACGCATAGTACTCATGTCTGTCCTGTTGTTGTTGATCATAGTGCTTGGGATATACATGCCCTCTGAGCTGTCTGGAGTACTTGAACAAGTCACTGCCCTGTTCACAGGAGGGAAGCAATGAGCGATACTCCTTTTAGAGAAGTGCTCCGCGGGTTCCCTGATGAGCTGACCAAAGAGATCTCATTCTCGATGGTGGAGGGCAACGAGCTCCGGATGGTGGTGAGGAAGGAGCGATTTGGAGACATGGTCGCCCATCTCCACGCCCAGGGAGGAAGGCTGATCAGTCTCCATGCTACCGATGAGCGCTCAGTGATCGGGGCATTCAAGCTCCATGCCCTGCTGGATATGTCAGAACAGGGCATCATCACCGTGGCTTGCCCTATCGAACCGGATGACCCACGCTTCACATCCCTGGTCCCCAAGATCAACGCAGCCAACTGGTATGAGCGGGAGATTCAGGACATGTTTGGGCTGGTTTCAGTGGGCCATCCTGATCCTCGCCCATTGATCCTGTACGATGACTGGCCTCAGGGAGTATATCCACTGCGAAAGGACTTCAACCCGGCCATCCCGGTGCCACGCATACCTCAGGAATACCGCTATCGCATGGTGGAGGGCGAGGGCGTATTTGAGATTCCGGTGGGGCCGGTCCACGCAGGAGTTATTGAACCCGGGCACTTCCGTTTTTCCGTCGCCGGCGAGCCGATCCTTCGCCTGGAAATCCGCCTGGGATATACTCATAGAGGGGTGGAGAAGCTCTCTGAGGCCATACCATATGAGAAGGGGGTGTTCCTGGCCGAAAGAATCTCCGGAGACACTTCGGTGGCCCATTCTACCGCCTACTGTCAGACATTGGAGCGGCTGTCCGGTACGGAGGTGCCGGAACGGGCGGAGTATCTCCGCACGATATTCCTGGAGATGGAGCGGCTGTACAATCATGTCGGGGATATCGCAGGTATCGCTCTGGACACTGCATTCAGCGTGCCTGCCGCTCAGGGCTATATATTAAAGGAGAGGATGCTCGAGCTTAACGAACGTCTTACCGGCTCCCGCCTCCTCCGTTCCGTCAACATACTGGGAGGTGTGTCTCTAGACATAACCTCTGATGACATTGTCATGCTCCTTTCCGCCATGGTCAGGCTCAAGCTTGAGTTCGAGGACCTCTGCAGACGTATGCTCTCTTCCAATTCCATGCTTGATCGGGTGGAGACCACCGGGATGCTGAGCAAAGAGGTCGCAGAAGGTCTTGGGTGTGTAGGCCCAGCTGCCCGGGCAAGCGGTATAGGCCGGGACGTGCGGAAGGACCATCCATATGCTGCTTACAAGAACCTCTCATTCCTGGTGCCCCGCCAGACCAGGGGCGACGTCAAGGCTCGGATGATGGTTAGGATGGATGAGGTGAGGGAATCTTTTTCGATTATAGAGCAGGCCCTCGATGGCATGCCTGGAGGGCCCTCTGCAGTTGAAATGAAGGAAGTGCCTCCCAACCTTTCCGGATTCAGCCTTGTGGAGGCCCCTCGGGGGGAGACCATGCACTGGATCCTGGCGGGGGACGGTAAGCCTTTCCGGCACAAGATACGCGACCCCAGCTTCTGCAACTGGCTGGCCATGGAGTTCGCCGTTCTTGGAGACATAGTCCCTGATTTCCCGCTGATCAATAAGAGCTTCAGCCTGTCGTATGCGGGAAATGATCTGTGAGGTGCCATGATGCTGAATTACTTTAAACTCAATTTATTGAAGAAGGGTGTGCAAACAAGTTCATACCCTGATGAGCCATTTTATCCTCCCGAGGCCTTTTTGGGCTGTCCGGAGCTCGATCTTGCCCGATGCACTCGCTGCGGCCGGTGCGTGGAGGCATGTCCCGCCTCCTCCCTGACCATGGTGCCGGATGGACTCCAGCTGGACATTGCGAACTGTCTATTCTGCGCGGCCTGTGCCCGGATATGCCCAGAGTGCATCACCATGGGCAAGGCGTTCGAACTCTCTACCAAGTGTCGAGAAGATCTCAAGGTGGTGTTCTATAATGAGTGAAGAGGTCGAGCAACTTGGAGAAGAGCTGAGGGATCGCATCACCGAGCTGTTCGGCCGCTCCCTGGCTATACGGGAGGTCGACACAGGCTCCTGTAATGCATGCGAGGTAGAGGTGAACGCACTCACCAATGCTATACATGATATCGAGCGTTTTGGATTGCACATAGTCGCATCCCCTCGCCACGCCGATCTTCTTTTGGTGACTGGTCCGGTGACAAGGAACATGGAGCATCCGCTTATGCAAACCTATAATGCCACTCCCTCTCCGAAGATGGTGCTCGCCGTTGGCTCCTGCGCGATCTCAGGTGGCCTTTTCAAAGATTCCTATGCCGTAATAGGTGGAGTGGATAAGGTGCTGCCAGTGGACGTATATGTACCAGGATGCCCGCCTCGCCCCCAGGCCCTGATACAGGGCATCATGGTTGCACTGGACCGCTGGAAGAAGAGATCGCGATAAATCGGATCCATCTATTGGTCGGACCCGCGGTAGTCAGGCAGTGTTACTTGACCACGATGACGGTGCATTGCGAATTGCGTACGACGAATTCTGACACGCTGCCCAAAAGAACACGGTCCAGGGAGTTTTTCTGAGAGGTACCGACGATCACTGCCCCCGCCTGGATGCGCTCTGCGGTGGTGAGGACGCTTTCATAAGGGCTTCCCCCCTCCAATAGAGTGGTCATCTCCACTCCAGCCTCTTCGGCCCGTCCCTTGAGCTCATTGAGGCTACTCAGGCCATCGTCTATTGTAACTTGCTGCTTCGTTTCGTTCCTGGGACTGACCACATAGAGGACGAAAAGCTTGGAAGATGTCAGTTTGGCCAATTCAATGGCGTATTGCGCTGCCTTTGATGAATGGCCCTTTCCATCGGTAGCCAGGAGCAGGTTCTTGCCCTTGACGATGCTCTCCTGCATGTTTAAATTCCTCACCCCAGCATCGTTCTTGCGATTTTAATATCTTCTTAATGAATTAGATCAAGGGCGACGATGTTCAACCATCGATCATTCCTACATTTGTCGACAATGTCGTGGTCTCTTTCCCGGGCGCAATGTTCACATCACGTATTTCAGCCCCTCTAGGGGCATCTGCGCCATGCGCTTTCGTAAGGCGGCCAGGGAAGGTGATGCGGACCATATGCACATTAGATAGAATTGTGAGCAAATCCCTCGTCCCTGCCTGGACACTGACGCGAGAATGCACCGTCGTCGATAAATTCAATGCAGGCGACCATTGCCTTTGTAGCGCCCCACTTCTTACAACGTGGCACGCTCCGAGACCTCATTGCGCAGTCCTCCCTGATGTCGGGATAAGTCCATCACGCCGAGGGTCGCGACCCACCTCCCCAGACAAGAACAGAGAGGCTGATAAGGGGAGATGGCTATCGAGATTAGATTGGCAAAGGATTAAAATCTCCGGGCTGCCTAGTTTCGCCCCGTGGGCCAGTTATGGGCAACATCACCTCCGACTACCGCTCCCGGAGGTATCTCTCCGCGGGGGAGGCAGCGAGATATCTGGGAATTACGGTGGAAGAGGTCCACCGTCTCGTCAGGAAGAACCAGATCCCGGTTCGACTTTCCTCTAGCGGACAACAGCGTTTTGATCTAGCCGAACTTGAAGGTCTGTCGAGCGATGAACGAGGCGGGCCGGTGCCGCCCCGACTCTCTAAACTAGAGATGGATGGAACGATCCAGGAAGTGATCTGTGCCGACGCGTCCTCTCTCGACGAGCTAGATGACGACCAGGTCCATCTCATGGTGACCTCGCCCCCCTATTTTAACACCAAGATGTATTCTTCCAAACCGGTGGAGGGAGATCTGGGAAACATTCATTCCATGGAGGAATGGTTCCGCCGCATCGCCAAGGTATGGCGAGAGGTTTACAGGGTATTGCAGCCCGGAAGGAAGGCTTTCATCAATCTCATGAATCTACCGCTGAGGCTGGATGGTGGAGGGTACCGCACGTTAAATCTAACTGGCAGAACCATAGATTTGTGTGAGGATATCGGTTTTGTCTTCAAGCGGGACATCATATGGCACAAGACCAACGGAGTCAGGGCGCCCTTTGGCACATATCCATATCCTGGAGGAATTCTCATCAACAACATGCATGAGTTCATCCTGGAGCTGGAGAAGCCTTCCCGGACGAGACGTGGGTCCAAATATGCTCATGTCTCGGCAGAGGATCGGGAGGCATCCCGTCTGGACCTAAATTTCTGGCTCAGTATAAAGAACTCCGACGTCTGGTTAATGAATCCCCAGGGAAGTGGGGGCCGCCGCGACCATATCGCTCAATTCCCAATCGAACTGCCCTCCCGCCTCATTCGCGCTTTCAGTTTCAGAGGCGAGACTGTCCTGGACCCATTCCTGGGAGGCGGCACTACCCTTCTGGCCGCATCCCGTCTGGGCCGCCACGGTATCGGATACGAGATAATACCGGAGATCGCGCGGCAGGCCATTGAACGCCTTTCCAATGAGGAAAGGGCCCCAGAAGGATAGGCGACCACGATGGCAAAAGTTAAGCTCTATGGCGCGAGGATATGTATGAATGCACTCTTTGGACCGATATCTGCGCATTGTCGCTGGAACGGCACGGCCGCGCTTCCAGGTAGCACGGTCAACCCCGGCAGACCTGCCCGCTTTGGCAGGGGA
>JAAYQQ010000095.1 GCA_012519255.1 Methanobacteriota archaeon
CCCGTTGGCGAAGTACTGCACGGCCTCAACCGAGGATGCCACCAATACCTTGTGGTCGGACACTATGGACTGGAGTTGCTCACCGAGGGGCGTTTGCCGTTCTTGAGATCCCTTGGACTCGCCGTCTCGGCGGTACACCAGTACGATGGACAGCAGGGCCGATACGCCGGCCAGGCCTACTACCGCGTAGACATCTCCATAGCTGTAGTTGGTCAGGATAAGTATGGCGCCTCCCAGGAATGGAGCAATGCTCCGGCCCACAATGGTGGAGGAGGAGTAGAATGCCAAACGTCCAGCCTTCTGATCTGGGAATGCGTCAACGATGGCGGCGTTGGCCACCGTGCCAAATATGGCGGTGGCAAACCCATGATAGAAGCGCACCGCCATGAGCGCTTCGGGGCTATCCACAAGCAGGTAGAGGAACGGCGCGGTAGCGAACACCGCCGCGGCGAGGTACATGACCCGGCGGCGCCCCCATCGATCGGAGAGTGAACCGGCGGGCAGCGAGATCAGGATGCCCGGGATGGTCGACGCGGCGGCGATGAGGCCAAGGGTGGCCCCCTCTGCCCCCAGGCTCTCGGCGAAGAGCGGCAGGATGGGATTCTTGGCCATGGTCGAACTGAGGATTGCAAGCGCCCCCGCCGCACTCAGGCCGTAGAAGAAACGTTCACGTTTTTCCAACACTCCACCTGCCAACCTTGATGGCCCTGGAGACACATACCCGTCCCATAAACTTTCCCAATAGATCTCTCGTGAGGAATATGGCTCCCAACAGCATAGCCCCCAGGTGGTACAGGCCCTGCTTCCTTTGTTACTCTCGTTTGAGGTGTCGGAAAGAGCGCGTGGAGCGGGGCTCCAAGAAGTGTCTCAATCTACTGAGGCTTGAAAAGCGGAAGCGCTCATGAGAACATCGTCTGCTCGATGAGCACGTCTCCATCGATGTCGGTCCGGTACACCTTGATCTCTAGCTCGGCGAAAAGATTCAGCGTCTCCCCATGGGGGTGCCCGTAGCTATTGTCAGCCCCTACCTCGATGACTGCATGCTCAGGTCTGATCAGCTGAATGAACTCTAGAGTGGAAGAGTACCGTGAGCCATGATGCCCGACCTTGAGGACATCAATGTCGACGTCTATGTTCCTCCATTGCTCTACGAAGAGGGCTTCACCATCTTCTCCGAGGTCGCCCGTGAACAGCACGCTCATGTTCTGGTTGGCCACCAATAATACCAGGCTAGCCTCGTTGGAATCGCCGGAGGAAGCAATGGACATAACTCGGAAATCCTCGCTCAGGCTAATGTTGAGATAGTCGCCTGGATCGAGATGCTCATCTGTGTAAACGGGGCAACCCTCAGCATCGACCGCGTCCAGGAACTTCGCGAAGCTGGAAGCGCTGCTGGCCAGGCCAGGGTGGTAGACGCTACGGACCTCATAGGCGTCCAGTACCTCATCCGCGCCGGCGTAGTGATCAAGATGCGGGTGGCTGATGATAAGCGCCTCCAGACGATCCACGCCATGAGCCTCTAGCTGCTGCAGAAGCATATCGGTCCCGGCTCCTGGCCCGGCGTCGATGAGTACCCATTTTCCGTCACTGGTATGCACTAGCTCGGCATCACCCTGGCCGACATTGAGGAAGTAGACTGTTAGATCGTCTTCAAAAGGCTCCACACCTGTGGGAAGGATCTGGAAACGCAGGCTCTCATTGAACTCCCCGCTCCCACACGGATAGGCCACATTAAGATGCCAGACTCCGTGGGCAAGTCCCTCATCGCTATATATGGTCACCCCGTCGCCCGCGCTGAGTTTCCCATCGCCATTATCATCCTGATAGCTCAGGTCAATTCCCGGCAACAGATCCACTGCTCCATCGAGTCCCCCCGATAGTCGCCATTGACCCTGCCCAAGCCCCGGACCATAGAGGGTCAGCCGTACGGTAGATAGATCCACGCCCGCCCCCACGTTTTGTATGTCAAGACTAACCTCGCGTTCGTTCACCATGGTCGCTTGATATGGTATGGGCGTATGTTCATCGTCAGGCAGGGAGAGCCATCCGCGATTGTACGCATATGCGGTGGCCAAGATAATCGCGATGACTATCAAAACTGCAACTAGAGCCCTTCCTTTACCTCTCATTCGGCATCCCATGGGGGAATCGAGATATGAGATATCAACTCTGCGGAAGACATGTAATCAGCGGTTCGTCGGTGACCGCCATGGCCTTTACCCTGTCAGGGCAGACTACTTTTCCGGGCCCTTCTGTCAGCTTGATAATCGCTCAGCCCTACACGCCATACGTTCTTTGTGTTGGCCGCCTGCATGACCTGCTCCTTACGCAAAAATACTCCACTCTGCGCACCTGGCCTGGCAAGCACGATCTCGGCAGAACTTGCAATGAGGAATTCTCCATGGAAGTGGACTTATTTGCTTTGGCCAGTTGATCACCGTGCCTGGACAAGATGAGGCGCATTGGATGGCGCAGTGCAGATATTATGATTCAATAGTGGCACTGATGCATTAGTTCTATCTTGGTAACCTTGGAGGGATAATCTGGCACCTTGATCAGCTCGGGAAGGGCGCCCTTTAGCGCTATCTTGCCTCCTGCCACCACCAGCGCCCCCTCCACTCCAGGGATGGCGGTCACCCCGGCCACCGCCGCGCTCAATACATCGTCCGAAGGGTCAGTTACCAGATTGCCCAGCCGGGTAGCGCAGGCATCGGCCAGGGCGACGTTGGGGGAGATGACGGTGGCCACATCGGCTGTGCCCAGAGATAGAGATGGGCCGATGGCGGCAGAAGATGTACACATGCCAAAAACTCCTTCCCGCGGTGCCATCTGAAAGCCCAGGCCCCTAAACTCCTCACCGCCGTAAATGGCGACAGTCACACGCTCTCTCAACAGGAAAGCAATATCTCCGCCGTTATCGACAACGGCTTGCTCCGCCCCCGCGCCCCTCATATCCAGCACCGCACGTTCGGCAATGGTCCCTGCTACCGCAGCCATGGGGCCAACCCCCGCCATGGCGGCGGCATCACACATCCTGCGGATGAGTGGGGGAGCATCGGATGGAGGTTGATATGGCTCCAAGGTCACCCCAAATAGGGGCTCTCTATGGATGAAACGCTGGATAATGTCTCGGGAGCGAAAGATGGATTCCTCTGCCACGTCGAAGAAGGCGGGCTTGCCCAGAATGGTGACGGCAGTCTCGCCGACCTCAAAATGCTTGCGCCTCATATCTTGAGCTTCATCGCCTGGGGTGGACAGCTGGACACACACAGGCCGCAGGCGATGCATTTGCTCTGATGGAAGATCACTTCCCACGTCTCCCGATCCATTTCAATAGCGTCGGCAGGACAGATGGATACGCACATGCCACAGTTGGTACAACGTGACAGATCTTTATCCACATACTCGTTAAGCTCCTTGACCTCGACTCCCCTGGACCTGATGTACGCAAGGCCCTCACTGATCTGGGCGGGACGTCCCTCCACCTCTATGAGGAGGCGCCCTCCCTTCTCCTCCACCACGGCGCGGAGGATGTTGAATAGGAGGCCGTAGTCCTTTACCAGGTGATAGGTAATCGGCTCGTTGACCTTCTCAGGTGGGAAATAGAGATTCACCTTCTTTTTGGACATTATAGTACATCCTCCTTAGAGCATACATCCAGCGGCTTTACAGTTCTCTCAGCGGGAAGAGGCTGTACTGGCTGGGTAAGTGTAAATTCGTTTTCCATGATCATATCCTTGAGGCGTTGGGCGATGATCCTGGCCTTATAATATGATGAGAGGGAGGACGTTTTTACCCTCTTGCCGAACAATTCTATCGTGCCGCTTTTCAGCTGGGCGTAGGAGACCTCGGCGATGGGCTTGCGCGTCCGTGATTGGATGGCATAGTCAAGCACCGGCGCATAGATCTGATCGTCCCGGATCACCGCAGTGCGCATTAGGTCCTCATCCAGGATGGGTATGGGGACTCCGATGCCCACTCCCAGGCTGATCCCGTACCCGGTGAATGATAGTGCCTGCAGGAACTCTGGGCTCATCCCACGAAGATCCCCAATGACCGCCAGTGAACGAGCTGAACCGACTGGTACGCCGTTACGTTCTGCGGGAGTGGTCTTGTATTGAGTGCCTTCCCATGCCACATATCCTATACCTCCTCCCAGGAAGATACGGGTGCCGATACCGATGGTTCGGAGATGCGGGTCCTTGAGCAGCGGGGAGAGCTGCCCTGCACTGCTGTATGTTATGTTGCCATAATGAGGGAGAAGCTTCCCCATATAGGTGAACAATGCCTTTTCCGATGAATTGGTGGCGACGCCGTAATTCTGATAAGCGTTGCGAGGGTTGTATAGGTAGGCCTGGTTGACCGTCTTGAGGGAGATGTATGTATCAATATCCTTGCGAGGATAGCAATCAGTGCCAGGGGCGGTCGCCCGGAGATGAACCGCTTCGCCCCGTACCAGATCTTCGATGACATGAGCGCCACCGTAGGTCTTACCATCCACCTCACATGCTTCAGTTGCCCCTATGTAGGCATCCACCGCGGCAACGCCAGCGTATGCCGGGACGTTGTTGAGCCACACCCTGCTCATGCGGATGGGGGGCTCGGCATGGCCGAAATTTATGAACGCGCCTGAGGAACACATCGCTCCGAAGGTGCCGGTGGTCACTACGTCCACTTCTCTGGCCGCCTTCTCGATGCCCTTGCTCTCCGCCAGCTGGATGGCTTCCTCCGCTGTCATTACAACGGCGTCGCCACGCTGGATCTTGGCGTTGATCTCCTCATAAGTACGCTTCAATCTCTCACCTACAGTATTTGTCTGGACACGGCCAGCTCGGCATTGAGCACCGAACCTCCCGCGCCACCTCTTAGAGTGTTGTGGGAGAGGACGAACATCTTGATGTAGTTATCTTTCTTCCTGACGCGTCCGACCACTACGCTCATGCCCCTCGCTCGAGCAGGTTCTCCTGCATAGGCATCCAAGGATGGCTGAGGTCGGTCATCCTCGCTGCGGGTGATGATTGGCTGAAGGGGGGCGCTAGGCAGACCCAGCCTCTGGGGCTCTCCGCGGAACTCCCCCAGCGTCTTGATCACATCCTCTGTAGACGGATCCTTGTCCATGCGCAGGACCAGCGATTCCAGGTGACCGTCGATTACCGGCACCCTGGCGCAGTTCACCAGCATCTGCACCGGGGAGGCGACGACGCGCCCTTCCTGAATGGTCCCCATGACCTTGGCCAGTTCAGTCTCCATCTTCTCTTCTTCCCCTCCGATGAATGGGATGACGTTGCCCATGATGTCTAGCGAGGGAACGCCGGGGTATCCAGCGCCGGAGATGGCCTGATAGGTTGAGACCACGGCCATGTCAAGCCCGAAAGCGTCATCCAGCACCTTTAACGGAAGGGCGATACCGGTAGTGGAACAGTTGGCGTTTGTGACGATGAACCCCCCATTCCCGAAAGTGGACTGCTCCTGCACCAGTTTTAGGTGATCCGGGTTACACTCGGGGATGAGCAGGGGAACATCCTCCCTCATACGGTGAGAGGAGGCATTGGAGAATACCGCTACGCCCTCCTCCGCTAGTGCGGCTTCGGTCTCTTTGGCCACGCCGCTGGGGAGGCCGGAGAATGCTACCCGCGAGGAGCGCGCGATGGCCACGGGATCTACGGTCTCGATCCTCATGTCCAGACTCTCCTCTTTGAATGTGTGATCTCTGATCTTGAGCGCCTCTCCGAGCCTTTTCCCCTCTGAGCGCTCTGATGCATAAAGGCCAGCCAATTCGAAATAAGGATGGCCCTCTAGCAGTTGTACGAATCTCTGACCTATCATCCCGGTGGCACCGAGGACTGCGACCTTGATCTTATTCATTCACACCCTCCGAAATAATCTTTACCTTCTCTCATGATCTTCTCGAATGCTCCCCTGTCCTCGCTGACGGCTGCCTTCTTAAGATCCTCCACCGCCTGCTGCAGGAACTCCAGGGCCTCTGTGTTCCAGGGGTTCATCTTCTGTATCTCATAATATAGCTGAGCGTTTTCTGAGGCCACGGCTCTGGAAGACTCCGCCTGCCGCCTGAAGGTCGTGGAGGCAGCCCGATCCAGCTGGGCATAATCTTTCCCGCTGGCTCGCAGACTCTCAAAGAAAGCAATGTTTACAGCATGGCTCAATCCAAGCACATAGGCCATGATGGGGTCATGCTCCTCGATCTCCATCTCAAAGATGTTGCCACCGTCCATCAGCATCCTGGCCCTGTCCACAGCCTCGGCTGAGCCACAGTTGCATATTATCACGTTGCGGTCGACGATGCTGAAGGCCTCGGGGCCAAACATGGGATGAATGGAACAGAACTGAAGTCCCCTCGATGTGGCCCTGCGCAGGTTTTCTATCAACGGGCTCTTGATCGACGCAATGTCAAAGATCAGGGCCCGAGGTGACAGATCGATCAATTCCTCCAGTATATCATTGGTCGCCGAAATGGGCGTGGCCAAAACAACAACTTCGGCGTCGCGAACGCCCCGCGCCAAATCTCTTTCAACCGGGAACTTTTCGTTCTCCCCATAGTCATGGATTCGGATGCGATGTCCCCGGGACTCGAAGAAGTCAGCCATCCAACGGCCCATCTGGCCGTTGCCTCCGACAATAAGAATGCGCTTGGACTGGGACGGCCTGGGTATCTTTCCCTGTTGATCGATGGATTCCTGGATGAGCAGCCGAGCGATCTTCCTGGCAGAACCAGCGGACATTCCGAACGTCTTGGCTCGTTCAACGTATCGCTCGACAACTTTTTCTTCAACCTCTGGAGCCCTCAATGGCATGGATTGGGCAGCCTTCATCTTCCCCATTTCCACCGCCGCAGCGGTACGATTGGCCATCATGCGGAGGATCTCATAATCGATCTTCTCGATCCTCTTCCTAATGTCATCGATACTCTCGCGCAATGAAATCACCTCTTAAACACATATCGGCCAGCACTATGGCGGTGGCCGCCTCGACCACAGCCACGGCCCGGGGGACGATGCAGGGGTCGTGCCTGCCTTCTATCTTGAGAGTGGTATCTTCCATCCTCTCCAGGTCGACGCTCTTCTGCTCTCGAGATATGGATGCGGTTGGCTTGAATGCTACCCTAATGTCCACAGGCATACCATTGGATATGCCGCCCAGGATGCCACCGGCGTGGTTGGTAATGGTACGCACCTCACCAGCTTCAATTATGAATTGATCGTTATTCTCCGAGCCCCTCATTCCGGCTCCCCTGAACCCTGAGCCGAACTCCACCCCCTTCACACCGGGAATGGCGAAGAGCATTTTCGCAAGCTCTCCTTCCAGCGTGTCAAAGAAAGGCTCGCCGACACCGAGAGGCAGGTCCACGGCGAGACACCTGATCACTCCGCCCACACTGTCCCCTTCCTCCTTGGCCTCCATGATCTCATTGACCATGTCCAGTGCCAAGGCCGCATCTGCAGATCGGACGGGGTTCTCCCATACTGCCATGCGTATGTCCTTAAAATTCCTCTCTTCATTGTCGACGATGCGTCCCAGCCGCTGCGTATATGCAGCGACCCGCACGCCGATGGCCTCCAGAATGGTCTTGGCCACGGCTCCTGCGGCCACAATCGGGGCGGTCATGCGACCGGAGAACTGGCCCCCTCCACGTAGGTCCACGGCATCCCCATACTTGGCACGGGCGGTAAGGTCAGCATGCCCTGGCCGGGGGATGGCGCGAAACAATTCGTACTTGGAGCTATCGGTGTCGCGGTTGGCGATAAATAATACAATTGGCGCGCCGGTGGTGATATCGTCAACGATACCGGCAAGCACCTCAACACTATCTTCTTCTCGGCGAGGGGTGCCTATGGAAATGGCAGGCCGGCGCCGGTCAACCTCTCGCTGCAGATCCTCCCGGCTTACTTCCAGGCCGGAAGGCACCCCATCCAGGACGCACCCGATCCCATGACCATGACTTGAGCCAAACAGGGTGAGCCGGAGCGAGGTTCCTATGGTATTCATTTAACACCCTCTATTTTTGCCCCCAGCGTCCGCAGGTCGGCGAAGAAGGCGGGATAGGACACAGCATTGCTCTCTCCCTCGCTCAGGGTGGTGTTCCCTTCGGCGACCAGACCGGCGACGGTGGCGGCCATGAGGATGCGGTGATCGCCCATTGTATCCACCTTGTGCCCCTTGAGCTGAACGGGGCCCTGAACAATGCAACCGTCTTCCGCCTCTTCGATCTCTGCGCCCATGGCGCGAAGGAAGTTAACGGTGGCGCGGATGCGATCACTTTCTTTATGTCGGAGATGCTGGGCGTTTGACAGGCGGGATGTTCCTCTGGCCTGAGTGGCAAGGACTGCGGTTATGGGGAATAGGTCTGGGCAGTCGCCCATGTCTATGTCCCCTCCGACAAGCTCCCCCCTTTCCGCAGTGACGGCATCGCCGGACCACTGAACGGCAGCTCCAAAGGCCTTCAGTATATCCACTATCTTGCGGTCGGCCTGTGGATCCTCAGGATCCAGGCCGGTGACGGTCGCCTTACCGGCAAGGGCACCGGCGACAAGGGGGAACGCAGCAGAGGAAAAGTCCCCCGGAATGGTGAAGTTACATGGCCGATACACCTGTCCGCCGGGGACGCGGTAGCCATTCTTGGTCTCCCAGCTCTGCCCGCCGAATCTGGACATCATATTTCTGGTGAGCTCCACATAGGGTCTGGACTTGAGCGGGGTGGTGATGATGATGTCCGTATCCAGTTCCTTGAGGGCGGAGCAGATGAGCAATGAAGAAATGAATTGTGAGCTCACATCCCCCTTGATATGCGCCCACCGCCCCTGATTGGGGCCCTGGATGGTGAAGGGAGCAGTACCATCTCCGCGGGAAGACTTTGCAGTCACTCCCAGCTCGGTAAGAGCATTGAGGAGCGGGCGCATTGGCCGTTGCTGAAGTGAAGAATCGCCAGTGAGTGTAACCTTGGCGGAGAGCAGGGAGACTACCCCGGCAAGCAGACGCAGGGTGGTGCCTGAGTTGGCGCAATCGATCTCCCCAGATGGGGGGCGAATCCTGCCGCCCCGGATGATAAGTTCATCACCTTCCTGACGGGCCATAGTACCAAGCATCTTCATTGCTCGGAGGGTGGCCAAAGTGTCTTCGCCAAGGAGTGGATTGTGGATAGTACTCTTCCCTCTGGCCAGTCCGGCCAGGACGATGGCTCGATGAGTGTACGATTTAGATGGAGGGGCACTGACCGTGCCCCCGATGACGGATGGTGATATGCTGACTTTCATGTTTTTGACCTACCATTATAGATGTTGGCAGTCATGAGGGTATAGTCGTCCATGGAGTGCACGAACTCTGAGACCTTATCCTCTTCCACCAACATGACTGTAGCTGGCCCACTGCCAGTCAAGCCGGCGGCGAGGGCCCCGTTTTGAAGGGCTTTAAGCGCAACCTCTTGATCCAGCCCCAGGGCAGTGGAGTAACACATACCATTGAGAGTAAGGGCGCGGTAATAATTGCCTCCCTGGGCCTGCTGGAAGGCCAGATCTACAAGATCTCTCATCGCGGCGATACGCTCCCGAGGAAGCGCGCCCTTGCGTATCTGGAAGTCTGGTACGTGGATAAGGACCTTTAGATGATCTGGCATGATGTCTCTGGCCAGGATGGTCTCGGAGCGGTTGTCGGTCAGGACTACCCCGCCGAACCACGCCGCGCAAGCATCATCGAATGCCCCGGTCAACGAAACTCCGGCCGCCATGGCCGCTTTCGTGCCCAGTCGGATGGCCTCGATCTCATCGACCTCTTGACCGAGGGCGTCGAGGGTAGCGAATATGATGGCGTTGGCCGCAGCGCTGCTGCTTTTCAGTCCCCTGGACACGGGGATGGCGGAGCGGGTGATCACACGAGCATGGAGGTCGCGGTCGGGAACACATCTCTCCAGAACCGCACGCACGCAGTTCTCGGCCAGCGCGGTGCTCTCGCCGGGAAAGCCGTCGATGAGCACGCTCACACCCTCTCCCTCTTCTAACCGTACCTCGGCGGAGGTGGTGAGATCTATGCCGAACGCGGCTCCCTTGCCGTTGGCGAACGCGCTAACAATGGTAGCCGCCCCATGGCTGGTACTCTGCCCTCTCATTACTGTTCCGCCCTTATCGCCTTGTCCATGACCTCATAGGGAGGCCGCTGTCCAGTCCAGGCTTCAAAAGCATCCATTGCTTGATAGATTAACATTTCCTTGCCAAGTATGGTCTTGGCCCCCCGTGCCCTTGCTTCCGCAAGGAAAGGGGTTATCTCTGGATTGTATATGACATCCATGACCACCTGCCCTGGGCGGAAAACCTCAGGCGCGATGGGGAGTTCGGACGGGAAGCCTTCCATCCCTATAGGTGTGCAATTGACTATTACTTCAAACTCGCCGCTTTTCGCTTCCTCTAGTTTGACGGCATGGCCCGAGAAATCCCTGGCCATCTTCTCGGCTCGGGCATGGGTGCGGTTGGTGATCGTCAGAGCCGCGCCGGCCCCCTGAAGGAATGCGGCGCATGCTCGTGCCGCTCCTCCAGCTCCGATGATCAGCGACCGCTTCCCCTCGACATCTGCTCCGGCCGCCTGAAACGCCTGGGCAAGGCCGGAGACGTCAGTATTCCGGCCGATCAGCCGTCCTTCGCGATTGACCACAACATTGACCGCTCCGACCTTCTGGGCAGCATCATCCACCTTGTCGAGATATTCCATGATACTCTCCTTGTGGGGGATGGTAACGTTCATTCCATTGATCTCAAGGTCGCGCATGTTCTCCATCAGCATCTCCACCTCATTTTCGGCGGTGGGGAATCGCAGATATCTGCCAGCGATGCCAAGATGGGCAAATGCGGACTGATGCATTGCCGGAGAATACGAATGATCCAGAGGGTTGCCGGCGATGCCGACGATAATGCCCTTCTCCATACTTTTCATCGTGGCCACATCCAACTGCCCTGGAGCTGTTTCCTTTCCTGGATTCAGAGAGGCGTAGGTAAGGTAGGAGCCCATGCGCTGGTGGCGTAGCCTGGTTACCTCTCCCAACTCGCCCATGCCTAACAGGATGAATCGTCGGTTGGTCATCGCGAGCAGTTTTCCCGCGGTCACCAGGTTGTGGAGGTCGGTGACGGTGTTGACGGTGAATGCACCTTTGGGCAGTCCACCCACGGCGGAGCCGTGAAGCATGAGTTCGATAATTTTTGACGTGGACGGTGTGGTGATGAGATCATGATGTGAAATAATATGGTCGGCCCCCCTGAGCTCACGATTTCTCGTCTGCATCAGTGGAGAATCGTCCTCAATATCGATGAGCTCGAAACCGGCGCGTATTGCTCGACGCAGGAACCGCACCTTTGCCTCGACGCCCCCATCCCACTCCCCTCCATGGGTCTTGGACCTGAGCGTGGCTATCTTGGGTATATCGATATTCTTCAGAGGGGACAGGTCTTCAGGAAGTCGCTCCATGCGATCGAAGCGCACCTCTGCCAGGTCTGCCCCCATTTGCTGGGCCGACTGGATGGCTTTGACCACCTCTCCGAGGGTAGCCTCCGCCACGGAAACGCATACATGCATCATGGACTGGCTTCATAGCTCCGTTATGGTCTCATTAATCATATGACCAAAATGTCGTCCTCCTTCTTCAAGTCTTACCAGGATATGTTGTCCTAGGACGAGATCGGAAACCGACACGGGGCCGTCGGGAGTTACCAGGCGGATTGTCTCGGCGTTCTGGACGATGGTGCTGTATTTCCTCTCGCCACCATCGACTTCTATCAGCAAGAGGGGCCGGCGTTCTATCTTGGACCGGCCTACCACGACAGTGCGGGCGCGGCCCTCCTGATCCACCGCTATCAACTCTTCGCCCCCCCGCACCTCCGAAAGATATCTAGTCTGTCCGGAAGCGGTCAGCACATAGGCGTGCACTGCCCCTGCGTTAACGCGGAACGGCCTGCTAGCCACGTACTCGGATTCCACACTTTCCGAGCTGATGAGAAATAGGCAGGATGACTGGGAACCAACGAGCAAACCCTCTCCGGGCTGCATCAGGGAGCAGGTGTCTACGCAGACGCGATCCCCTATTGTGAGAGGCGTGATCTTGCTAATGGGAAGGGCGGTAAGCTCAACCATGGCATCCCGGCCGGATAGCAGGATGGCCACATCGCCGAACTGGGATGGATCGATCGTCAATACCACGCCATCTGCTCCCACCTCCATTGTTTCCAGGAATAGTTTAGCCTCATCCACACCATCGGCCTCGGCGAGAAGCATCGTCCCCGACCCCTGGAACACTGCTATGAGGTTTTCCAGTGGGATGACCTGCCAGTCCTGAGCGGAGATGATGAGTTTTTCTGTTTTTCCCTTGAGGGCATAAGCATCTTCCAGGTCTTGTGAACTCGCCACGGTCACCCTCAGGGCAATCGTTTCACCGTCCCGCAGCACCTTATCATCATGCATGGTCAGGGCGTTGAACCGCCCCAGGCGTTGAAGGGCCTCATCCTCCTCTCGGAGAATGATATTGGTTAGCCCCGCTTCCAATGCTGAGGATACCACTCTTTTGCGGTCCTCGTAATCGGCCGGGAGGTCGGCCCGGACCCAGATGAGCTTGGTCATATCGATCACTGCAATCTTTGGAGGGCCTGATCGACGTCGGCATCACGGAGCACGATGTCGGAGACCGCTCTTGTAATTCCAATGATATCGCGGTGCTGGAAGATGTTTCTTCCTATGCTCACGCCCCTGCCTCCCGCCTCAATGGAATCATGCACCATCTGCAGTAGATCACGGTCTGAATTTATCTTGGGCCCTCCGGCGATAATAACGGGAATGATCGCACCCCGTACCACTTCACGGAAGGAGTCAATATCTCCAGTGTAGGAAGTCTTGACAATGTCTGCTCCCAGCTCCATTCCTGCCCGGGCGCATTGCTTGATCAGATCGACATCGTATCCGTTCTTGATATCCTTCCCACGAGGGTATATCATAACCAGCAGAGGCATGCCCCATTCCTTGCACTCTCGCGCTACCTCTCCAAAGTCCTTGAGCATCCCTGGCTCGGTGTCGGCACCAATGTTGACGTGAATGGAGACGGCGTCGGCGCCCAATTTGAGAGCCTCCTGCACCGTGGTCACCAACACCTTGGCGTTGGGATCGGGGGAAAGAGATGTGGAGGCAGAAAGATGGACGATGAGTCCAATATCGTGGCCAAAGCAACGGTGACCATAGGGAACCACGCCCTTGTGCATCACTACCCCGGTAGCTCCGCCCTGAGAAATGTGGTCAATGGTCGTCTTCATGTCCACCAGCCCTTCCACCGGCCCCATGGTCATGCCATGGTCCACTGGTACGATAACGGCCCGGCCGATGTTCCTATCCATGATCCGCTCCATGCGGATGCCTTTGCCCGACATTTTATTGCCTCTTGCTAGACAATGTCTAGCACGTATATACCGTTTTCCGTAAAGTGAGTCCGAGTGCGAGTTGGCCAGTAAGTAACAATGTTCGTAGTGGAAAATATTTTAAAAATAATCTAATGTTGATTTATGCACACCGATGCACATCCTTGCAATACCTCTATTAGTGGCCTCATTCATTCCTCTGATTATGTGGCTCATTCTCTCCAAGTATTTTGGACGTTACCCTTCCCAGGGCAAGGTGGCTCGACTGCTCCTCTCCCACGGTCTCAGGGTCAAGGAGGGAAAGGTCTACTGTGATGAGATAGAGGTGGCAGATATGGCGATAGCCCGGGCCGCACAGGTGGACAGGCGCATTGTGAGGGCGGCTGTTCAGACGATCGAGGCAGAGGATGAGCTGCGGGAGGTGTACTCCGCACTCCACGCCACCGCCATGCTCCGGGATGTCGCCCCGGTCATGGGCTGGTCATGCATAGAGGTGGTCCCGACCGATGCCCATGTACCTGGCATCCTGGCCGAGATCGCCAGCATAATCGCCGAGGCAGGCATTAACATCCGCCAGGCGCTGGTGGATGATCCAATGCTGATGGAGGAGCCACGACTTTACGTGATCACCGAGAGTGCGGTGCCGTCAGAACTGATTCCCCGGATAAAGAAGTGCCGCGGTGTCAGGAGCCTTATACTTCATTGAATGAGATTGAGAGTTGGGGCGGGCAGGATGCGATATGTCTGCCCGGGCGCATGACCGCGCTCTGTTTTTCCAACTCAACCGCCGATACAGGTTGCGCACTTTACCATGGGCGAACGCTGGCCGACTGATGGTGCGATGCCAGATCGGTAACATCTGGGTTTCCCAGCCTTGCCCTCTTCATTGCGGCCACAGTTGCCCGGGCAGCCTGGACGGTGGTAAGGAATGGAATCTCTAATTCGACCGCAAGACGGCGCATCATGTATCCGTCCCGTCTTGCCCCGGATGAGTTGGTTGGCGTGTTGATGATAAGATTGATCTTCTCTCGACGCATGAGTCCGAGCGCATCAGGGTCCATCTTCTGGCCGATCGTGTAGACGGTGGTGGTCTGAAGCCCATGCTCGCGAAGGAAGGTCGATGTGCCCCTGGTTGCGTAGAGTTTGAAACCCATCTCCCGGAGCTGTCGGGCTATCTCCAGGATCAGGGGCTTGTCCTGATCATTCACGGTGATGTATACCCCACCCTCCCGAGGAAGCTTCAGGCCGGCGGAGATCAACGCCTTATACATGGCTCCGTCGAACTCTTCATCGATGCCCATGACCTCGCCGGTGGAACGCATCTCCGGACCCAGGATGGAGTCCACGCCTGGCAGTTTGAGGAAGGGGAACACCGCTGCCTTGACCGCGACATGATCAAACGAGGCCACCCCTACCAGCCCCATCTCCCTGAGACTCTTGCCCAGTATGACCTTGGTAGCCACCTTGGCCAGAGGTATGCCAATGGCCTTGGATATGAATGGAATCGTACGCGAGGCACGAGGATTGGCTTCAATCATGTAGACTTCCCCATCCCTTACGGCCAACTGGAGGTTCATGAGTCCCCGAATGCGCAACCCTCTCGCCACCTTCTTGGAGATATCAATGATTTTCTCCATTATTTCTGGACTGATATTCTTGGCAGGCATTATCATGGTGGCATCGCCACTATGCACCCCCGCCTCTTCGATGTGGTCCATGATGCCTCCGATGAAGACGTCCTCTCCGTCGGACACCAGGTCCACATCAACCTCTATGGCGTGACTGAGATATTTATCTACCAGGATGGGGTGTGCCCTGGATACCTTAACCGCCGTATCCACGTAGGTGCGCAGCTCCTCTTCGCAGTATACTATCTCCATGGCCCTGCCACCGATAACGTATGACGGGCGCACCAGTACCGGGTAGCCGATCTGCTGGGCAATTCCCCGCACCTCCTCGAAGGAGTACCCCGTCCCCGATCTGGGCTGCGGCACGCCCAGTTCATCCATAAGCGCAGAGAATAGCTCCCTATCCTCAGCCATGTCCACGTCGACAGGCGAGGTCCCCAGGACCTTGGCCTTCCGCCCCTCTAGCGCCTGATGTAGCGGCATTGCCAGATTGATGGCGGTCTGTCCGCCGAATTGGAGGATCACTCCGTCCGCATCCTCGTTCTCGATGATGTTCAGAACATCCTCGAAGGTGAGAGGTTCGAAGTAGAGACGATCGGAGACGTCATAGTCTGTCGATACGGTCTCAGGATTATTGTTAACAATGATGGCGTCCACACCCTCTTCCTGGAGGGCCATGACGCCGTGCACGCAGGCGTAGTCAAACTCGATGCCCTGTCCAATGCGGATAGGTCCCGCGCCCACGATGATAACTTTCTTATTGGCTGACGGCACCGCCTCATTCTCTCGTTCATATGTGGAGTAGAAATATGGCGTCTGGGCCTCGAACTCGGCAGCACAGGTATCCACCATCTTGTAGGTAGGTACGATGCCCTCCCTTTTGCGGAGCGCCCTAACTTCCTGAGCGGTCCGCTGGCTCAGCGCAGCGATGACATCATCGGAGAATCCCATCCGCTTGGCCCTGCGCAGGGTGTCCGTGGACAGTTCGGAGGAATTCTTGAGCACCGCCTCCATGTCCACGATGTTCTTGATCTTGTTAATGAAGAAAGCATCCCACCCCGTAAGTTCCGCTATATTCTCCGCAGATGTGCCGCGACGCAACGCCTCGGCGATGGCGAATATCCGTTGATCGGTCGCGCTCTTCAGCTCGGCCAGTATCTCCTTGTCCGTCCAGTCCAGCGGCTCAAGATATTCTTGACCGATCTCCAGGGAGCGGATGGCCTTGAGTATTCCTTCCTCGATGCTTCGGCCGATGGCCATGACCTCACCGGTGCTCTTCATCTGGGTGCCGAGCACGCGATCCACCATGCGGAATTTATCAAAAGGCCACCGAGGGATCTTTAGGACCACATAGTCGATGCTGGGCTCGAGCGCCGCAAAGGTGTTGCCGGTGATGAGATTTGGTATCTCATCGAGAGTGTAGCCGACCGCGACCTTGGCCCCCACCCGGGCGATGGGATATCCCGTAGCTTTAGATGCCAGTGCAGAGGAGCGCGATACTCGTGGATTCACCTCGATGATGCGGTATTCTCTGGTAACAGGGTCCAGGGCGAACTGGACATTGCAGCCCCCCTCTATTCCCAGGGCCCGAATGGTCTTGATGCTGGCATTCCTGAGACGCTGATGGTCCTCGTCGCTGAGGGTTTGTGCCGGGGCGACGACGATGGACTCTCCCGTGTGGACGCCCATGGGGTCAAGGTTTTCCATGCTGCAGATTATGATGCAATTGTCCTGCCCATCCCGCATGACCTCGTACTCAAACTCCTTCCATCCCAGTACGCTTTCCTCAATTAGTACCTGGTGGATGCGCGAGTAGATCAGTCCGCGACCTACGATGGTCTCCAATTCCTCCTCATTGTGGGCAATGCCCCCGCCAGTGCCCCCCAGAGTGTAGGCTGGTCGGACCAGTACAGGGTAGCTGCCTATCTCCCTGGCAGCCTGCTTGGCCTCCTCCACTGAATGGACAGTCTTGCTTTTGGGAATGGGCTCTCCGATCTGGAGCATCATATCTCTGAACATCTCCCTGTCTTCGGAGAGGGCGATGGCATTGGGCTGAGTGCCCAGCAGTTCAATGCCCAGGCGCTCAAGGGTGCCATTCTCAGCCAGTTCAGAACAGATGTTGAGCGCGGTCTGTCCCCCCATCCCGGAGAGGATGCCGTCGACCTTTTCCTTCTCGGCTATGCGTGCCACCGTAGCGGCGTTGAGGGGCTCGACGTAAACGATGTCAGCCATCTCAAGATCTGTCTGTATCGTTGCTGGGTTGGAATTCACCAGCACGGTGGTGTAGCCCTCCTCACGCAGCGAACGGCAGGCCTGAGAACCGGAGAAGTCAAACTCGGCTGCCTGACCGATCACGATGGGGCCCGAGCCAATGACCATTATCTTCTGGAGGTCGGTACGCTTCATCGTCCATCCTCCAGGGTTCGTCCGAACTCGTCGAATAGATAGGCAGTATCGCGAGGACCCGATCGTGCTTCGGGATGGTATTGCACTGACATGATGGGAAGCTCGTTATGTCTCATCCCGTCCACCGTTCCGTCGTTGACGTTGATATGATCGGCAATCAGGCCCGTGCCGTCCAGGGAATCCATGTCTACCGCGTAGCCATGATTCTGAGAGGTGATGAACACCCGGCCCTTGTGCTTGACTGGCTGGTTGACTCCGCGATGGCCAAACTTCATCTTATAGGTGCGACCGCCGAAGGCCAGGGCAAGAAGCTGATTTCCAAGACAGATGCCCATGATGGGATACTCTTCCTTGAGTTCCTGGATGGTTTTGACGGTGGTACTCATGAGGGCGGGATGTGCTGGATCGCCTGGGCCATTGGATATGAAGATCCCATCCAGCTCTTCGTTGCGGAAGAAGGAGGCTGGAGTGTCATAGGGTACCTGAACCACGCTGAACCGCTGCCTCAGCTCCCTAACAATGCTGGACTTCACGCCACAGTAGATAAGCGCTACTTTCTTTTTCCCCACGTTCTCATATCGTATTACTCGATCAGTGGAAACTTCAGCGACGAGATTTGTCTCGGAAGGGTATTTCATCTTTCTCAATTTCTCCAAAACCTCTTCGGGCTCCTCGTCGAAAGAGATAGCTCCGCGGAGGGTACCACCCTTCCTGATGCCAATAATGAGCGATCTAGTGTCTAGTCCGGATATACCTGGCGTCTTATTGGCTTCGAGATATGAATCCAAGTCATGTCCGCCGTACATCGGGGACACCTGCCGGCAGATCTCCCTGACCACACATCCAGTGACCTGGACCCGGGAGGACTCTGTGAACCGGTCGTTGACGCCGTAGTTCCCGACGACGGGGTGGGACATGATAAGAATCTGGCCTCTGTATGACGGGTCGGTTAGGTTCTCTTGATAGCCGGCCATGCCGGTATTGAACACAACCTCGCCGTAAACGGTTTTCTTGAAACCAAAGCCAGTGCCCTCAGCTATTGTCCCATTTTCGAGGATGAGGCGGCACTGTACCATCAGAAAGTTGCCTTATAGGAATAAGGTACTTAAGCGTTAGCATTTTCGAAGGCCTACCAACCCTCCAACCGTCTGATTAGAGACATATACGGCCTGGCGACGTCGGATCTTCCGTATTTTCTCCTTTATCGACGCGATAAATGGGTGGCCGGAAGCCACGCGAATTGCCCGCATCTTTGTCAAGGGCATTCGCCGGCGAACGTGGATCTACCATGATGCCCCTGGTCAGCATACCAATATGAGTAGGTCAGGGTTCTGAGGAAAAAGGTCTGCCGGCCACGAGGATATCCTAATATATCGTCACTGTATGGTATTTCCAATGCGTGTTCTCCACCAGGACCGGAAGACCGGTGAAATCAAGATGATGGTCGAGACCCTCGATGACCTATGGCATCTCCACAATATCATCGATGAGG
This sequence comes from Methanobacteriota archaeon, assembly GCA_012519255.1. GTDB lineage: Archaea > Thermoplasmatota > Thermoplasmata > Methanomassiliicoccales > Methanomassiliicoccaceae > DTU008. The sequence goes on from JAAYQQ010000095.1 coordinate 18,921, forward strand.
GCGACATCGTCATTGCCCTTACCTTCAGAAGAGATGAAGTTAAGAGCGATAAGATCCGGGCGGAGCGAGCAGAGAAGAAACGTATGGTTCTTGGCATCCAGGCCGAGAAGGTCGAGTTCCACGAATCGGAGTCGCGACTGCGCGTCCTGGGCATAATTCTGGAAGGGCCGCAGGACCTGGGCGCATATCACACGCTGAATATAGAAGAGGGCGATGTGCTCACCGTGCGGAAGGTCGAGTGGACCCCTTCCATGCTGGATAGGGTGCGCCGCTCGGTAGAGGATGCCCAGCGGCCCAAACTACTCTTTATCGCCCTGGATAATGATGAGGCCACCATTGCCATGGCCAGGCAATTTGGCATGCAGGAGATGGCTCACATATACTCTACTGCCCCGGGCAAGATGTACGAACAGAAGAATCAGGATGACTTCTATCCAGAGATCATCAACAAGCTCAAGCAGTCTGTTGAGCCAGAGGTTCCGATCATCATCCTAGGTCCAGGCTTCGCCAAGGAGGCATTGATAACACTGGGCAAGGAAAAAGAGCCTGAACTGTTCAAGAATGCATTCGTCTACCATACCGGTCAATCGGGTATGGCGGGTATCCGCGAGCTCATGAAGGCAGGATTGGGCGCAGAGGTTGTGCAGGATTCCCGCGTTGCCCAGGAGACCAAGGCAGTGGAGGAAGTGCTAGGGCAGATCGCCAAGGATGGTCCAGTTGCCTACGGTTTTGCAGAGGTGGAGCAGGCAGTCATGATGGGCGCGGTGGAGACCCTGCTGATCCTCGATGCTGAGGTCCGCAAGGGTAGGGTAGAGAAGCTTATGACCATGGTGGAGAACGGACGTGGGAACGTCATCGTGGTGTCAGAACGATTCGAGGCAGGGAAGAAGTTGGAATCTATTGGTGGATTGGCTGCCCTGCTGCGGTATAAGTTATCATGAGACGGCGCATGTTCTCCCCCCTGTAATCGCGATCTATCTACTCGCTCCGCTCAATTATTTTGAATAAGGAATGACCAAGTGCCGAGAAGTGTACAATCGTCCGCGAAATGCTTTTGTATGATATCTCTAATAGGGGCTGGTTTCAGCCAAATCGCTTAAGTTATCGGTCGTAACATTATATCGCTTAGACGTTTGCGCTATGTTCCTGCCGGGTCATCGAATTGACTCACCTCCTACGGGACGCGCATCGATATACGGCGGTTCTGCGGTTGCGGCCGCACGATGTGCTGGAGGGACATAGGCGACGCGACGGGAGATTAATCAGATAGGGAAAGGGGTAGGAACATGAATGATCTGGGAGAGGTCCTTGCCAAGTTGAGCAGGAATAAGCTGAACATCTGCGATACCACACTTAGAGACGGTGAACAGGCCGCAGGGATCGTTTTTGCTAATCTGGAGAAAGAGCGCATAGCCAAGCTCTTGGATGAGATTGGAGTGCCCCAGATCGAGGCAGGCATCCCTGCGATGGGAGGCGATGAGAAAACGTCCATCAGGCGCATTGCCCATATGGGTCTGGATGCATCCGTCCTGGGATGGAACCGCGCCTCCGTGGATGACCTCTCTCACAGCATCGATTGCGACGTAGATTCAGTGGCCATCTCAATGTCTGCCTCTGATATTCATATCGAGCACAAGCTCAGGAAGACGCGCCAATGGGTTCTCGATCGTATCATCGAATCGGTGGAATATGCAAAATCCCATGGCATGTACATATCAGTGAATGCTGAGGATGCCAGCCGGGCTGACCCTGATTTCATGCTAAAATTCGCCCAGACCGCCAAAGATGCTGGCGCTCACCGCGTCCGATTCTGCGACACCCTAGGCATCATGACTCCTTCAGACACCTATAGCTATGTAAAGCGTATCGTGGATACAATAGGGATTCCGGTGGAGATGCATACTCACAATGATTTTGGTATGGCCACTGCAAACGCTATTGCTGGCGTGCAGGCAGGAGCCACCTTCTTAAGCACCACTATCCTGGGTATTGGGGAGCGCACTGGCAACTCTCCCCTGGAGGAGGTCGCCATGGCCTCGAAGCATCTCCTTAAGATCGATATGGGCATAGACACACGGCGCTTCCGCGAGATCGCCGAATATGTGGCCCGCGCCTCTGCCCGTGAGATTCCTGCATGGAAGCCCATCGTTGGGCTGAACTGTTTTTCTCATGAGGCTGGCATCCATGCCGATGGCGTCATGAAATTCTTATCTAACTACGAACCCTACTCCCCGGAAGAGGTTGGGATGAGCCGTAAGATAATCATAGGCAAGCACTCCGGGCGTTCAACGATAAAACAGGTCCTAAATGACAGGGGCATTAATATCGACGATGACACTGCAACGGCCATCTTGGAAGTAGTTCGTGCGACCTCGGTCTCACTCAAACGGAGTCTGTCTGAAAACGAGCTCGTATACATCTATCAAGATTATATGGAAGGGGGTCAGGGACGCCCTTCCTAAAATTAGGTGAGTGACTAAATATGGGAACAATATCTGAAAAAATTCTATCAGCGCATGCCGGTACAGACGTCAAGGCCGGTGATATTTGTGTAGTACCGGTCGACTTTATGATGTCCCAGGATGGGACCACCAGCCTCACTATTAGGGCGTTCCGCCAGATGGCGGCCACCGCGGTGGCTCATCCTGAGAAGTACGCCATTGTTATTGACCACAACTCGCCCTCCCCCATGGAGTCTGTCAGCAACATCCACGCCCAGATGCGTGAATTCGCTGCGGAGCATGGGGCCCATCTATACGATGTTGGCGAGGGAGTATGCCATCAGTTGATGCCGGAGCGCGGCCATGCATTGCCGGGCAACGTCGTTGTTGGAGGCGACTCTCACACATGCACTTATGGTGCGCTCAACGTCTTTGCTACGGGAGTCGGCTCCACAGATCTAGCAGCGGCACTGGTTACCGGCCAGATGTGGTTCCGCTGCCCCAGCACGATCAAGTATGTCTGTGATGGAACGCTGCCCGCGGGCACATACAGCAAGGATGTCATCCTGCACATAGCCAAGACCCTTACCTCGCGTGGGGCGACCTACAAGGCGTTGGAGATACACGGCAGCGTCATTGATAACATGTCGGTAGATGCGCGTATGACCATCTCCAACATGGTTGTCGAGGTCGGGGCCAAGGTCGGTCTGATGGCCTGCGATCAGAAGGTTCGGGACTATTTCAGGCGGCGAACCAAAGCGCCGATCAAGGGCGTAGAGCCATCACTCTCCGCCGTATATGAGAAAGTGGTGCGGGAGGACCTCTCCGATCTTCCTCCACAGATCGCCAAGCCTCACGCGGTCGACAATGTCGTGGATGTTGATGAGGTCACAGATGTGGAGGTAGATCAGGTCTACATTGGCACCTGTACTAACGGCTGTCTGGAGGACCTGCGCGTGGCCGCTTCCATACTCGATGGCAACCACGTTGCCAAGAACGTCCGCATGGTCGTGGCCCCTGCTTCCAGGAATGTTCTCCTGGATGCCATGCGCGAGGGCGTCATCGACAAGCTGGTGAAGGCGGGCGCCGTACTTATCGCGCCGTCCTGTGGTCCATGCGTGGGAACATGCAATGGCGTCCCCTCTGATGGCGAGGTAGTATTATCCACTGCCAACCGTAATTTCAAGGGACGCATGGGCAACTCCAATGCGGAGATCTATCTGTCCTCACCTGCGACCGCTGCCTACTCTGCGATGCTCGGTCACATTGCCGATGTTAGAGAGGTGATGAAATGAATAAGCTGAAGGGGGCGGCCCACACCTTTGGGGACAACCTGAACACCGATTACATTATCTCCGGTAAGTACAAGTTCAAGACACTGGACATGGATGAACTGGCCAGGCACACCATGGAAGATATTCGGCCTGGATTCTACGACGAGATCGCCGACGGCGACTTCGTGGTGGCAGGGGAAAACTTTGGCGCCGGTTCTTCAAGGGAGCAGGCCCCTCTGGTTCTCAAGGCCGCTGGCGTCGGAGCAGTGGTGGCCAAGTCGTTTGCCCGTATCTTCTACCGCAACTGCATCAACGTCGGTCTGCCCGTGGTGGAGGTTGACACTTCCGGGATTGAAGAGGGTGATGTCCTCGAGATAGATGTGGAGAATGGCGTGGTGCGAAACGTCACCAAGGGCATGACCCTAGAGACAAATCCTCTTCCTGAGGTGATGATGAAGATCCTCACCGACGGTGGGCTTGCCGCGCACATCAAGAAGAATGGCGGATGTTTTGCTCTAGACGACGAAGAACAATCCGAGTAAAGCGACCGTGCCAAAAAGAGGTCTTTTGACCTCCCTTTATTTCATTTTTCTACTATTGTCTAATCTTGCTAATTTATTGAGAATTTATCGGGATTGTGAATGAGGCCACATGTGTACTCCAATCCGCGGAGGAGTGCGTATCGGGCCTCAGAAGGCGAAGCTAAAGAAAGACACGGATATCTGGTGGCAATGCCTGGTAAGGCTGCAAATCTCATAGAGAGGAATAACTGGATTCTTTAGAATTATCAAATGTAGTGATGGATGAGGCGGACCGCATGCTCGATATGGTTTTTGTCAAGGACCTTAATTATGTATCAATGAGGATTATCAAGAAGAGATAGTCATTGATGAAACATTAATCTGATTTTTCTCGCTCGAAGATAGACATTCGACATTCCCAATTTTTCCTCGTATGCATAATTAGACCTTTATCTCTCACAGACTTTCAGGATCGCGCCGTCGCTGTGGTCGGATACGCACCGAGGGGGAGGATGCCAAGGGAGACATCGGGTGCACGCCGGAATGGATGCCAAGATCACGAGGCTCGCCCGATAGGTCCGGGAGCTCTGCAAGATCCTCACGCTGCTGTGTCCCGCCCAGGATTGACTGACGAAGGTCTCGATGCTGAACGTCGCACTGCCCGGTATGGATATGACAGGGTACGAGGGGACATAAGTTTGACCTTCCGTATGCGGTCTTTTTTACATCATGCGGCGGGTAGGTCGGCGGTCTTGGGAACGTACCCATTTTCATCGCGGACGCACCTATGCATGTCGCGAATACTTCGGCAAGGCGACGTGGAAGAGGGGCCATTCGATTAAGAATGTCGCCCTTTGCTCCCACACTCAGTTAGAAAAATGCTATTCAGGGTCCGTTTGAGGGTCTTTGTTGTCATATACGTCCCATGATTGTTGGTACGGATGTTTGCCGATTCGATGGAGTGATCCCAGAGCCATTCGACTAGAAAATCTCTATCTATCTCCAGCCTCACAACCTTCAGCGAGATAGCAATGCGCTCATTGCCCGATGCCACAAGAATGCGGTCATTCAATACCAATAGAGTATCAGCGCACATGAATCCAGTCCGCTTATTGCCTTCGACGAAGGGATGCAGGGTGATGATCTCATACATAAGAGCCCCAATCTTGGAGACGGCATCTGGGTAAATTTCATTGTCAACGACCGTCAACGACTGGACAGCCGACTGCAAGATCAAGATTGCCAGGGCTCAACACTCCGTCCATACTCATCTCATTTGCCTGAAATAGAACAGCAGTATGGATAAGCCTGACATCATCGACTGTGTAAGTGACGGGATCAGACATGAAAAAGAAAGGATTTAGTGCTTGGACAGCTCATCTAAGACTGCACGGTTCCGGATGAGCGACGCCTCGAGGACGGCCTTCTTGTCGACCTTGCAGGCTACTGAACCGAGGATTATCTCACCAACCGGCTGCGTGGAGCTCGCTGTTTTCCTCACACAGGTTCCGTTATTGGCCCGAACAGGGTGGCGTCCAGCGGGGAGACGTTTCGTTTTCTTGGAAATGTTTTTTACACAATGATGCATGTGCTCAGCCTCAGCATGTTGTTACGACAGATGATATTTAATCGCTTCTCTTTTTTAGGTATTTGGTTCCATGCGTGACATGCACAAATGTGCTCATATGGCTAGTCCAAGGAGGGGCACGGGCCTCCAATAATCTTGAAAGGTTTTCTTAGAGGAAGTATAATTCCTCATATCCTGGAGTCCTAATCATGCGTAGGCTGGATATGACTGGGGCGAGTATTCATGCTGCTTATTGCCGCAAGAAAGCAATTTCCATCGTATAGAATTTCTCTGTTGTCAATCCACGGCTCATCCTTCGAATAGTCTACTCTCTCTATGAGGGAGCTCATGTCGATGAATCGCTACTTTCACGACAACGATGCCTATAGTTCCGACCCGTTGGACTGCCCCCACCTGAACTACGTCATGAGGAACGGCTACCACTCTGTATAAATCGCCCCTCATGAGCGAGCGTCACCGCCCATATGGTGTTGTGCGTGGCGGCGATACAGTGGCGAGTCGAACACAGCCAGTTGCCGACGACGGTAGCGGCCATGCGGCTACGCTGCCCTCCTATCCGTTCTGCACAGCACTATGTGTGCCTCCGCGCCCAAGTCGTGAACGAAGTGCTACGAGGTAGAGCAACTCCGCCCGTACACGTGCTTCGAGCACGCGCACGAGTGCGGCGATACTCCGAGACGTCCGGCGCCCTTCGACATTTTATCGCACGCACGCATTATCTTCTTCTTTGCCCATTTAGAACTGTTCGGCATGAGATCACTCCGCCCGGGGGCCAGTCGCCTCTCGGAAGAGCGCCAGTTGATTTCTGACGAGGCCATTTCATGCCGACATTACATCTCTCTTTCGACGTCGGCCATGACGATTTCTAAAAAGTCGCGAAAGATTAAGGAAAATGCGTTTCTGGGTAATTTGACACTCCGTGCTGGTGGAGGTTCCATCGCCGACGAGAGCTCCCCTGCATCTTATCGATCGAGGAAATAGGGGCGAGAACTCGCCCCGAGTATCGTATCTTTTCATTCACTCTTCCACAATAATGAGCTTTTCATCTCCGACCGCATGGTATCGTTTATGGAAATCTCGGCGATATCTGTAGAGTACATGATGGTGCGGAGTATCGAGTCCATTACAGCAGTGCGACTCATGGTCCCTTTACCCCCTTGGCCAGTCAGCTTGGAAAATATTGCTCTCAGAGAGGAGGTGATCCGTCTAGACCTCACAATGGCGGCCAGATATCTGGAAAGGATCGCTGACCATGCTTGCAATATTGGCGACCGGGTGGTCTTCATGGTCTCTGGAACACGTCTGGACCCATATGAGAAGAAAAGACCTCCACGGGTGAGTGGTCCCGCCGACCTGGGCCCGGTGGTGACCTCCTCTGAGGGCCACTACTCTGCTCCACTGGATGAAAAGTGATGCTAGACTGGTGGAGAAGTCATGGGTTCATGCTGAGCGGCGGCACCATGCCTCAATGTCGCCTACAGTGCTATTCAACTGGACGTCGAATCGCATGGCGGCAGGGTGGTTGTCAGAGATCAGGGCATTCTCAGAATGATAGAATCCGCCCTCGTTGGTCAGGTTCACCGTGCCGAATCTGCTGTCTCCCTCTACTGCTGCGCTGACCTCTTCACCTATATCCATGGTCAACTCCACACTCCCGGCCCTATCCTCTCCCACTATTGACACGGCCCCTTCCATTGGAATATCCTGGAAAACCTTGATTGTCATTTTTCCCGAGGACTCCTCCATTTGTACTGTCCTGTCCCCAATCACGGTCAGATTATTCCAGTAGAGCGCATTCGTCCCGGTGGCGGAGCGGATGTTCATATCTCCGGCCAGCACAGTGCCGTTATTCAGGGCGACGGTGGCTCCGAGATTGGTCACGTCAAGACTAAGCCCATTGAGCTTAACTCCATCCACCGTTCTAACGGTGGCGCCGCCGGTGGCCACATTGATGTCTAGGGTAGTGGGCAGGTCACTGTCGATGAGCACTTGACAACTCACTTCGTCCAGTGCATAGTAGGGCCACGGCGCGTAGGTGTCGAAGAAGGCGGAGACGGTCAGACGGCCATCCGACGTGGTGTTGCTGACCTCAAGGGCCATAACGCTTCCGTCCCCGAAATAGCTGGCAGTGCCCTTAACGTGGGCGGTAAGCTCGACGGCGTTACCCCCCAGTGGGGCAAAACCGATCACCACCTCCCCTCGGCTGGCCCCTATGTTGAGGTCCAGCTCCGTGACTCCCTCCTTTAGTGTCACATCACTCTGCTCCATCAGATCCACCGTGCGGTACTGCAGGAACATGGCGGAAAGGATGACCAATATTAGGGCGATCAGAATGGTCCCCGCCGCGGCAGCAGGGGAGATCGCCCGTCGACCTTTGCTGGAGGGAAGGGGCAATGGAATCCAGGGAGAGGAACTGGCGTGATGCTAATAAATACTATCCCTGTTCGCTCCTGCGATATCCTCCTCTGGGTACGGACATCTCGAAGCATGCTCCTTCATCTGGCATGCCAATCTCTCGGACGCCGATGCCTGTTAGGCCCAGCACCTCTCGCACCATATGAAGCCCATGGTGGTCAGGAGACATCTCGAAGATGAACTCCTTTCTTTCGAGAGGTATGCCTTTCCCGTCGTCAGCATAAAGGATCAGCAGACCGTGAGGACATTCCTGGACCCATATGTCGATCATGGTTACGCCGCCCCCATGGCGGATTGAATTATCCAGTAGATTGTGGAATACCTTCTCCAACATGCGGTCGGCGAACACTTCCACTCCATCAGTCCTCACGTTTAATCTCACACCGCCCAGGACAACTGTGGAGGCGCCTCTCTGCACGGCCACCTCCAGGGGGACCCACTCTGGCCGCGATGCTCCCAGCTCCTGATAGTCCTGAGCGAAGGCGAGGTGATTGGCGATATTGCTGGCTGACGTCAGGGCCTTGTCGATGAAGATACGCCCCCTTTCCCCCTCCTCATGGCGACCAAGTTCCAGGAAGCCAAAGAGGGCGGTGAGCTGGTTGAGCAGGTCGTGACGGGTGATCCGTTCGATGAGCTCGAGCTTGTGGTTGACATGCTCCAGCTCATCTTCCCTTTCCCTCAGCCGCTGTACCGTCTCTGCATTGGCCAAAGCCACAGCCGTTGACATGGACAGGCTCCTCAGAAGGCTCACGTCCCACTGGCTGAAGTCTCCTGCCTGTTTGTTCTGCATCCATAGGGTCCCTATCAGATCACCTTCAAGATCGATAAGAGGGATGATGGCCAGGTTGCGGGCATCCAATATCTCTGAGATGTCACCAAGACTTCCTGCCTCGGGATGATTTGAGATATACGACTGTAGCGACTGCATGACCTGGCCAGGCCCCTCCTCTCCTGGGGCGAAGTCTATCTTTATGGGGATAAGGGTGCCACGGCGGTTGATCTCATCATAGGCCATCCTCCCTTCCCTTACCCAACCGACCATGCCTGCCTCGCAGTCTACCAGATCCATGGCTGAATCAACCAAGGTGCGTAGGATCGCTTTTTGTTCCAATACCAAATTGATCGTTTGAGTGGACCAGGTCAGTCGTTCAAGTTGCTGTCCTCGTCGGGCCAAAATATTTTCCGAGTGTAGGCGCTGAGCCCTTTCGCGGAAGGAAGCAATACCAATGGCGAGATCATCGGCCAGCTCAGAGAGCAGTGCAACTTCCGAATCATCAAA
>JAAYQQ010000096.1 GCA_012519255.1 Methanobacteriota archaeon
CAGTGACTAGCTTAGGTTGTGTATAGGTAAGGACGCGCACATCTTCGATGTCGCTCTTGCCCAATTCCTCCCAAGCCTTTTCAGGGTCGTAATTCTTGGGAACAGGCAATCTTAGCCCCAATTCATTATTGACTGTTGATGCCCAAACCTCTCCAGCAGTGCGCAGACCATATCGAGTGGTCTCATACACTCTAACTGCAGCCACCCTCATTGGTGGCACTTCAAGTACAGTAACAGGGATTTGAATCTCCCGGCCTGCAGTGAGGCTTTTTGATCTGAAGTCGACTACCAAGGCGTGGGTCATCCCTGCCTTGTACCCAGCAAAGTCCTGTAATTTAGGGCCTTCGCTGATCTCGGGCCAAGAATCCAGTCTAGGAGTCTGGCTTGCCGCTCGTTTGCGTGGCGAATATGCTTTCGAGCCTCTTCGTGGACGTCTCTTATTTGGCATGGTTCTCCCTCTCGCAACTGGAGAGAATCCACTCTCTTTATTGTGCTAGCGCGTGATTTACTCGATTACTCGAGGTTAGCACCTTCGACCGTGGCGCGTTATCCTCCCTCCGAGAATGGAACTAGAGGGGAAATTGGGTTGCTAGAGCATTGCCCATGGCGTCTGGTCGAACGTCCTCATCGCGTTCAGCGTATCTGTCGCATAAGGGTTATTCTATTTAAAGTTAGTGTGATGCAAAAATCATCTACTGGCTATGTGATATTCCAATATTTAAGAAACAACTGGCCATTTGCTGCACCGTGCATATTGCCAGGACATGAATTTGCATATTTCAGCACCCATCCGGGGCCGCGAATTACTCGGTTTTACAAGCTAGTTTTCATAGTAGCACGAAAGGTGTTAAATGATTGAGATTGTCGGTCAGGTAGCTAAGGCACTAATTCATCCCAACGCAATTGTTCCATCTCCTGCCCCAGCCCAGGTAGAGTCTCCATCATCGGAGACTTACCCCCAGCAATGGAGACTTACCCCCAGCAATGGATGGCAAAATGAATGATCCTAGATTGCTCTGCAGCATTGAAAGCGCCCCTATTCATGAGAATAGTCAGATAGCTAGGCTAAAGAGAACAAACAGTTCCGTCTCCCGACCAAGCGCCTATGAAACCGCGCTGCCCACCAAACAGAACAGGCATGGCAGTTAGATCACGGACGACCCCGGAGATATTGCAGCCTCTCGAAACGCTCCGATGGCGTCTCCTCCAACTGCCCCCTTTGGAAAGTCCTGACATTGTAGCTTTCCCTGTACTCGATATAGTCCAGGTAGAAGCGGATGGCGGCCAGGATGAACTCAGACCTTGATTTATAGCGCCGACGATCTACCCAATAGTCCATATCATCAACGATCTGAGTTGGGACCCTTAGGTTCACTATCCGACTCCTCGGCCGTGATGAGCTGTTATTAGAGCGCCCCCCTTCATCCTTTGCCTGTCCCTTTTTGGGCGATTTCTTCTGTTTCCCAGACATCGGTTTATCATTACCTGATTCTTTGACGGGCCTTTTCCCCGAGGGCTTTGAGCGAGAGGTCTTGCTCTTTGGACTCAGCATTAGATCTTCCTCGCCCCCTACAGAATTGCCTTTCTCTTTTCTCGGCCCATCCTTTACTCTTTCCTCGGACATGGCTTCCCCTCCATCGGCTCAGTTCTCTAAGATTTCTTCCTTAGATGTTATCGTAAGTCACCCGTATTACAATTATCTATCCCATCGTACTCGCTCGCAATATATTAGTAATTCTGTTGTATTTTGGCATCACGATAAGAGAAAGACCTGAACATTGTTGGGAATGATTGCAACAAAAATGCAAATTGTGCCCAATATTGTTCGGGAATTTCATCTGAGGGGGATTTAAATGAACAGGGGGTCAAAAACAACAATACTTCGTTTAATCGAGGGAGAAGATGCCGGCCGAATCCCAGTAGCTCCCCCATTTCAGGGATTCTGGGCGCTAGGTATCGAAGGGATCCCCATCATCGAGTCCATAAGAAAACCAAAGCTGGCGGCGAATGTTCAGCTAGAGGTATCCTCTCAATGCGGATTCGACGCTATGGAGGCATCATGGGATTGGCTCTCCCCTGTGGAGATGTTCGGTTGCAAGGTGCGCGTACCGGAAAGGGGAGAGATCGTTACCCGGACAAGACTGGTTACCGGACCAGGGTCGCTTCAAAATCTACGGATCCCCGACCCCCATGATGATTACCGGGCCCTCAGCGCCGCAGAGTCGGCCGAGCGGATCGTATCCGCGATCGGGAAGGAGAAATTCCTATATTCGACACTCTGCAGCCCATTCACATTAATAGGAGAGATCCGAGGAGTAGAGGCATTTCTACTAGATCTCTTCATGCAGCCCGACTTCGCGCAGGACATGCTCGATATGGCAACCGAGGTTGTCCAGGAGTATTGTCGATTCATTTGCAAAACGGGTATCGATGGAGTTCTCCTTTGCGATCCAACCGCGTCTGGCTCTCTAGTCAATCCCACACAATTCCAGGAATATTCCAGCCCTTACATGAAAATGTGCATGGATGTCGTCAGACAGGAGGGCTGTTACCCCATGGCGCACATATGCGGAGATACCTCTGAACTCATAGGCCTCATTGCAGATATGGGCACCAGCATCTTTTCATTCGATAGCTCGATGGACCTGAGAACAATAGATGATGAGGTGAAGAACAGGATGACCCTCTTGGGGAATGTCGATCCAAAGAAGATGCTCCTGCAGAGTGCTAATGGGGCCTTCGCTGAGTCGATGAGATGTATCAAGCGTGCCGAGAAAGCGAGGCTCATCCTGGGCCTAGGGGACGATTTGGTAAACGGCACCCCTGTGGAGAATGTCGTGACCATGAGGAGAGCCTCCGATAGATTCTCGGCGAAATACCATACAGAACATTCCTGAACCCTCCCAACTCCCTTTCTTTTCTACAAGCTTATTTTTATTACAGCTATAGCTCTGATTCCATCTTCTCGGCCAGATTATTTCCTGAGGCCTATTCTCTAATTCTACATTCCGACTCACCCTCTAGAAATTTACATATATATGACGTTTGTATTACGCCCAGCATACAATGGTACGCAGATGGTTATGTGAGCATATCTGGCGTAGTCTATTGTAAAAGGAGGAAAATGAATGGCAAACGAGGAGAGTAGTGGAGGCCTCAATAGATCCATAGGGCCATTGAGGCTCTTCGTACTAGGCACGGCTTCCATAGTGGGGCCGTGGCTCGTAATGACCAATTGGTGGATTTCACTTACCGGATCGTCGATCGCGCTTGCGTTCTCCGTTCTTGGCTTGTTATGCATCCCCATAGGTCTTGTCTTCGGAGAGTTGACGGCGATGTTCCCAGAGGCTGGGGGGCCGTTCGTCTATATTAAAAAAGCATTCTCAGGCGAGGTTACTTATTGGTTCAGTTGGGCGCTGATGCTTTCATACACGGTAGTTCTAGCATTCCAGCTGAGGGCATTGATGGAGATCATTGGTTACATGTGGTGGCCAGACATGACCTTACTCACCACGATGATAATCTCTGTCATTATCGCGTTAGCGGTGTTCCTGCTGAATACCAGGGATGTCTCCATCGGCACGGGCATCCAGGTAGGGATATTCGCAACGCTTGCGATCGTGGGCTTCGGCTATGCATTCCTGTTCTTTGCCAGCCCACAGTTCGACACCGCCAACTGGCAACCCTTCTTCCAGGAGGGCCCCGATGGATTCCTTACCGCGGTCGCTCTGATGGTAACCATGTTCTTCGGGTTCGAAGTCATCCCTCAGTTCGCAGAGGAGGCCAACTATCCAGCCAATAAGCAATGGAAGCTCATGGTTGGCGCCATCCTATTTGTGATGGCCTTCGACGGCGCGATAACTCTGGCCGAGTCGGGGATGCTGCCATTCGAGACGGCGATCGCCACCCCCATGCTTGGAGCAGAAATTGCCAATATGGCATATGGCCCCTGGCTGAAATATATCATAGTCTTCGCTAACCTTGCGGCCATCTGCGGCTGCCTGGTCGGATTCTGGATGGGTGGATCCAGACTATTATTGGCCATGGGTCGATCTGGTGCGCTGCCCTCGGCATTCGCCAAAGTGAACAAAAACAACGTCCCCAGCACGGCAAACGTATTCATCCTTGGGGTCGTTCTCATGTTCATCCTGCTCTCGGGGAGCTCCTGGCTGGCAAGCCTGTTCACCCTGATGGCAGTGGGCGTCGGCATGACCTATACCGGAGTAAGCCTGGCTTTCATTAAGCTCCGGGTGAAGAATAAGGAGATTCCACGCCCATGGAAGGTGCCTGGTGGATTGGCCACCGGAGTCTTGGCCCTGTTCGGCGGCCTGGTTATCGCATACTTCACCTTTGCATACTTCACGCCAGATGTATGGCTGCTCTTCATCCTGTACTTCGCCCTGGTGGGAGGAGTCAGAGTAGCCCTGGCGGTAGATGCGCGCAAACATCCTGAGAAGTATGGAAAGGTCAGTGTTGCAGGCGTCGAAACGATAGCCATGACCGGTATGGGAAAGAAGAAAGAGTGAGTTAGAAAAACAGGAGAAAGTACAATGAGCATAACATCGAAAGAAAGGATAATCGCAGCGATCAATAAGGAAGAGGTCGACCGGGTACCCATAGGTCCGCCCTTCCAGGGTTACTGGTCTCTCAACCTTAAGGGGATAAAGGTCCAGGAATCCATCGATGATCCTATGAAGGCCGCCAGGGCCCAGATGGACACCGTGGAGTCCTGCAAGTTCGACCTGCTGGAGACCATATGGGACTGGCTTTCGCCGGTGGAGGCCCTGGGATGCGAGGTGAAGATCCCCGATTTCGGGACAATTCCCACCTGGGCCGGCATCATCAATGAGCCAGGGGATCTGGACAAGGTAGAGATCCCAGATCCAACGAAGGACTATAGGTTCATGGCAGCGATGGAGACCACGCGGATCCTCGCCGAGGAGCTGGGCAAGGAAAAGTTCCTCATTCAGACCGTGGTGTCACCCTTCACCCTGGCAGGAGAGATGAGGGGTGTGGAGACCATGATGATGGATACGGTCATGGAACCTGAGTTCGTGCAGAACATCCTCAGGCTCTCGACCGACGTCATGAAGGAATATATCGAAGAGGCGGTGACCTCGGATGCAGATGGAATTATCCTGTGCGACCCCACCGCTTCTGGCTCATTGATCTCCAAGGATTATTTCGTGGAGTTCTCGCAGCCATACATGCGGGAGTGCGGCAAGGCCATACGGGACGCCGGGAAATACTTCCTGATCCACATATGCGGAGATACCAGCGATCGCCTGGATGACGTGGTCGATGTCGGTGCTGACATCTTCTCGGTAGACTACCAGGTAGACGTTGGAGAGGCCCTGGAGCAGGTAGGAGATAAGCAGACCATCCTTGGTAATGTAAAGCCGGCCCAGACCCTGTTCAGCGGGACGCCCGATGATGTGCGGGCAGAGTCCCTACAGTGCATTCAGAAGTCTGGCGGGAGGGCGTACATCCTGGGAGCCGGGTGCGATATCGCCCCGGGAACGCCGCTCAATAACGTGGAGGTATGGAAGGAAGTCGTTTGTCAATGAAGGAATTGTGGCCTGTCATCCCCAAACCCCTTACATTTTATTTTTAAAATTTGTCCAGATACGAATAGATACTGTCAGGCGTTCCGAAAGTGAGCGACCAGAAATTGATTCAAAGTGAGTTGATAAAATAAGACATGAAGAATTATAGGCTCCAGGAAACTATGGAAAATCGATGGTGCC
>JAAYQQ010000097.1 GCA_012519255.1 Methanobacteriota archaeon
GGCCCTTCAACTGCTATCCTGTCCCCGCACCCCACTGGGTCCAGGAGGCATTGGAACACAATCCTCTGACCTGACAGGGGAGTCCAAGGCACTGGACAATCTCAAGAAGACGCTGGGTACGCATCTGCCCACCGAGTTCTCCAGACCCAACGAGCGCTATGAACTTGATTTTCTATCGACCAAGGAAGATGTTACCTCGCTTCGCCGCCGCATCGTCGCCGGTGAGGTCGAGGAGGCGTCGTACAATTATCTAAAGATGGTGGATCCATCGCACCATCCCTTGCCCCAGCATGTGCCTACCATCCTCTACAATTCCCAATATGTCCCGCGCAGCACCGATCCAGATCCCGACGTGCTTGAATATCAACTCTACGGGCTCATGCTCCGCCCGGTGGTCAGTGAGGAAATGATAGTTCGGATCGAGAAGACCTTGATAGATATCCTGGAGGAATCGGACCCATCTCTCGCCGGGTACAACGTGCCCTTCGATCAGGACGCCCTGGGAAAGATTGCCATGGCCCTGTGCCGGCTTTACCGAAAGGACAGACTGACCGAGGAAATGCTGGATCAGAGCAGGGCATGGTTCAAGGACATGTACCGTCAGTTTGCCGATCTGCGGATGTACTACTCTCGACCGGGCGGCCCCGCCCGCCTCGGCTCAGAGGTCCACACATCGTATTCCCATCAGGTCATGGGGCCTCATGATAATGAGGTGCTACGTGAGATCCATCGCGGGGTCAATGAGGTGGGCCTGGATTACGTTTCCTACTCCGGCATCTACAATGCCCTGAAAGATAGGCTCACGGCCACCCAGGTGAGGGATTCACTGCAGCGGTTGATATCCAACGGCCTGATTATTTCTAGGGAGAATGATAATCTCTTCCGGCCGGTGCGCCGTTTTACCAGGTGAGCTCACCATTCTTACAATGCCTGGCTGCAGCCGATGTCTCAGGCGAGTCCATATCTATTTACATACATCTGCCCACATCGGGGACAGGGGATGGAATATTCCACTCCCGAGTGTGAAGTCATGGACGCGTCTGGGGAGAATGACCATCACTTCTGACAGGCCTCCCACGATTGTGGGGGGACCCTCATGGAGATTCCACCCCCTGCTTGTGTCTGGACGTTGCACAGCACAACCTGGGTGTGGTCAACCCCTCCATTCGGCTGCCCCATCGAACAGGATCCGCTCCCCCAGCAGGCCTTTCCCTTGCCATGAGAGAGACATTCTGCCCTTTCTCACAGCTCCCTCTCTGAGTCCAGCAGGTCACAGACATCCAGGATGTGCATGCATGTTCTGACCAGGGCGATGGTCTCCCTGCGCAGGGCCCTCCTCTGTGAGGGAGGTATGGTCAGATAGACTCCCTGAAGGTGTACCCGGCGGAGCACATGATCGAGCCGTTCTTCCTGACCTTCCAGCATTCTCTTGAGGCGGTGCAGATCCATGACTGGTTCACCAGAACGGCAGCTCGTGTCTTCCTCCTGTAAGGACATCTCTAACAGCAGAGCAAGGTCGATGACCGATTCGCGGGGCGGGATCATTTCAATCTCTGAGCTCATGTTCATTATTTTGTTCTTCTGGCAAATGAACTTGGCCGTCCCGAGTCGTAATTAATATTGTTATGTAGAACAGATACGTTATATGAAAAGGGAGGGTGCGAGCATGGACAGCGGGCCAAACGAACAATGTTATTTCGTAGGGGACTGGTTGATAAAGAAGGGACGAGAGCAAGAGTTCAAAACAGTGTGGACGGACTTTGTCCAATGGACCCTTGATAGGAAACTCGGAGAGGGTGAGATAAATCTCTATCAAGACCTTGGTGAGCCTCGGAGATTCTATGCCCTATGGAGGTGCGGGCCAGAGCATTCGGTGGAACAATGGACCCGTGAGACCCGTTACAAGGAGTTCGTCATGCGGATGCGCGCGTTCTGCGAGAAATGCACCCCCACTATCGCCACATCGGTCCGTTCGGTGAGTCCTCCGGTAGAGGAGGAGAAGGGCACCTGAACGTTTCATCATGGTACAGGTGAAGGCCTTTAAGAGATGATCAATGGCGGGACAGCCATTTGGGCCGTGGACCCTTCCGCAAAGTGGGCCGATCGGATGGCCTGGGAGGGCTCACCTGATCAAGATGAATGTAAGGGGAGCGGACGCAACGCCAGAGGTGGGGCCGTTCTGATTATGGGAACTCTATTTCCTCTTCCTCGTCTGGCCCAACGTCGACACGCTGGATATTATTGTTGCAGTCGATGTATTTCAGACGGATGCGCCCCTCTGGCAGCTTGATCACACGGACCTCCCGAATGGGAGAGTCGATGAATTCCAGGAACCCATCAAAGTTGTCTGTTTTTTCGTAGCTTTTGATGTGTTCATATATCTGACAACGACGGATCCTCATTAAGGAGTGGTAAAAATAGTCAGGGTGATAACCTTTTCGCCAGATGGATGAGCGTGTCGAATGGATCTTTCGTGGCCCATTGAAGGGCGGGCCCCCCGTAACATCGCCGCCCTGGCCCTGGCTGAAAGGCGCCCCTGGCGGTGAAAGACATATATCGAGAGTACATTTGGGCGATTATGCTCATCCGTGCTGAGGCGGTATCAAAGTCCTTCGGCCCAAGGGATGTCCTTAAGAACATCAGCATTACCATTAACGAGAATGACCGAATAGGTCTGGTCGGCCCCAATGGCGCCGGCAAGACCACGCTGCTCAAGATGCTTATGGGCGAGGTCCGCCCTGATTCTGGGGACATCGACATCCGTACCAATGGAATAGTTTATCTCTCCCAGTTTCCCCCATTCGATGATGGAACCACCGTCAGCGAGGTGCTCAGGGAAGAGGCTCCAAAGACCGAGGAGGCTCAAAGGATCGAGGAGCTGGAGGCCATAATGGCTTCAGGCGTCCTGCCCGAAGGAGTGGACTGGAATGACCTGTCCATGGAATACGCAAGACTGCATGAGGAACTCGTCATGGAGGACAAGAGCGGCGCCGAGCGTGCTCTCGACCACCTCAAGCAGTTCGGCATCGATGATCGGGTGGAAGGCAAGGTCTCCGAGCTTAGCGGCGGGGAGAGGGCAAAGGTGCACCTGTCCAAGATACTCGCTCAAGCAGAAAGGGCCAATCTCCTGATCCTGGATGAGCCCACCAATCATCTCGACATTGACGCAGTGGAATGGCTGGAAGACTATCTCCTTGGATTCCAGGGCGCCGTCATCATAGTCTCTCATGATCGTTATTTCCTCGACAGAACGGTCACTCAGATCTATGAATTGGAGAATGGGAGGGGGCGCCAATATGGGGGCAACTATTCACAATATGTGGATAAAAAGGCGCTGGAGATGGAGCGGGAGCGCAAGGAATATGAGAAGAACCTGAGGGAACGGGAGCGCCAGGCCCGCATCGCCGATGAACAACATCGCAGCTTTTGGTTCGCCAGCACCCACAAGACCCGCCTAAAGATGTTGGAACGGATGGAGGTGAAGGAAGCCCCCAATAAGAAGAAGGACCTCACCATCGATATCTCCACTGCCTCCAAGGCCGGCAGGAACATGGTCATCGCCCGCAAGCTTAGGGTGGTGCGGGGCGGAAGGCCCATCTTCGAGGACCTGGAGCTGGATATAGATAACGGGGATAAGCTGGGCCTATTTGGCCCCAATGGCGCCGGCAAGACCACCCTCATTAAGGCGTTGCTGGGAGAGTTGCCAGCGCGGGGCGATTTGTGGGTGGCCCCCGGCGCCAAGATCGGTTACTTCGCCCAGGGGCACGACCTCATGGACCCCAATCTCTCCGCCCTGGAACAGATCAACAAATCTCTGGAGGGGGACGCACGGGCGCGAGCACGTTCCTACCTATATCGCTTCTATCTGACGCAGGAGGATGCCGAGCGCCCCATCTCCACCCTCTCCGGGGGAGAGCGGGCCCGCGTGGGCCTCTCACTGTTGCTGGCTGCAGATCTTAATTTCCTTGTGCTGGATGAGCCGACCAACTACCTTGACATCATGGCCAAGCATGCGGTGGAGATGTCTCTGGCCGACTATGAGGGTACCTTCCTCATCGTCACCCATGACCGTTATCTTCTGGACTCTGTGTGTTCCAAGGTGGCGGAGATGAGAGACGGTAAACTAACCGTGTTCAACGGCTCCTACTCCCAGTTCAAGGGCCGGCGCCCTGGCAGGGAGGCGGTGGAGGAAGCGGAGATCTATAAGGTCATTTCTCGCTTTACAGACTGGACCACCCGGACCAAATATTCGGCGGGGGACAGGATCCTCATTGCCCCATCGGAGAAGGCGGATTATCAATGGGCCCTTGATACTGGCAAGTTACGCCGCATCCCGGGCATGGAGCGTAAGATCGTCCAGCAAAAAAGTTAGGGTCTTGCGGCGGCCGGACAAGAGTAAAATACCGGACGTTACAGAAAAAGACGGTAATGAAGGTAATACGTCTTGCCGCGGCCCTTACCCGAATGGAGATCGAGACCCTGGAACGCTCTCTGGAGGGTGAGCTTTTTTACCCAGGAGAAGGGGGATATGAACGGGCCAGGGCGATTTTCAATGGGATGATCGAACGGCATCCTGCCTTTGTCGTACGATGTGCGGGGCCAGGGGATGCGATGCAGGCGATCGCCTTTGCATGCAGGCATGGCGTACCGCTCTCCATAAGGGGAGGCGGGCATGCCATCGCGGGGGCGGCAGTGTGTGATGATGGCATCGTCCTGGACATGAGGGGCCTGGATAATGCTGAGATAGACCTGGATCGCCATAGGGTGCGATGCGGCGCTGGAATGTCTTGGGGCGAGCTTAATAATCTCACCCTGAAGGAGGGTTTGGTCACTCCAGGTGTGGCGTTCTCCTCGGTCGGCGTGGCGGGTTCCACCATGGGCGGAGGGCTGGGGCCGCTCATGGGCAAGTTTGGGCTCTCCTGCGATAATCTTCTTGCCGCCGAGGTTGTGACCTCGGATGGAGAGATCGTCAATGCCTCCCTGGAGGAAGATCGGGAGCTTCTGTGGGCCATCCGGGGAGGGGGAGGTAACTTTGGGGCGGTGACA
>JAAYQQ010000098.1 GCA_012519255.1 Methanobacteriota archaeon
CCTGGCGAATATGATCGATCTCGTAGATCCTGATAAGGAGCTTCTCGGCCGTATTCGCTGAAAGGAGTCTTTCGGGGAATATTAGCACCTCAGGAAGAGGTACTGCGTCTGCTTTTACTGCGTCTGCTTTTTTGGCACTCATCATTAGGCCACCGAACCGCTTACTTCAGCTTCTTAGCCTCCTTTCCCACAGCCTTCAGCGGAGCCTTGAACTCAGGAATGTCACCAAAGACATCCTTGATCAGGGTCGAAGTGGCCTCGGGAGAGAAGTACTGAGTTCCCCCATCTAGGCTGCAACCGGCAGCAATGGCTGGGATAACGAAACCCTTGGAGTGCCTGGTAACAATGTGGTTACCGTGGAACAGACCGGGTCCGCCTCCACCGTAAATAGAGTGCGAGAAGAAGGACATACCAACGGAAACACCCATTGCACGCCCAAAGTCCACACCGGGGAGTCCAGTTTCATGCTCTATCAGGTCGTTATAGTACAGGATAGTCGCGGGAATTGCCTGAGAGGCCCTGGCCGCGCCGATGTTCACCATGACTGCAGCGAGCATACCGGTAGCTGCATATGCATTCCACATTGGGAAGTCATTAGTGGTGTATACTCTGTACCCAGACGGCAGCTTTTCCTTTACCTTGATGACCTTGTCCTCGATGGCCCTCTCAATCAGGCTGCCAACGACATCGCCGACTGTGCCGGACTTGCCGTTCTCCTTCACGAGTTCAACGGTCATGTTGTTAGCGTTCAATCCCTGATATGCCAGGCCCAAGAGGTGGTACCTCTCGAAGGGTCCGATAGCGTCACCAAGTTCGAACATAGCGGTCTGCTCGAAGATCGAGGAGATCGCGGCTGCGTTTATTGAGTTCTTACTAGCAAGTGCGACGACGTGGTTGGCCATGATATTTCTAAGAGCATAGCCAGCACCCTCGTTGTTCTGAGGAACCTCGAGGATAGACTTCAGGTTGGAACCCATGAAGTTCAGAGTCTGAGGATATCTGCCCCAAACGGCTGCCTTGACCATGTTCGCACGGAACATGTCCACGTCAAACTCATCGATGAGAGCCTGAGTCACAGCGGCGGCCGCGGCGGTGAAACCAGTAGTGTATTCCACACCAGCATCAAGCCTGCGAGACGGAACCTGGACAATTAGTCTCTTTCCTCCAAGGATAGCTCTGACTTCAGTGTCATCATCCTTGTCAACCTTGAGGATGTCCTTGACCCTCTTGGCAATCTTATCCGCGTTAGCAACTACCTCAGCATTGATCTCCTTGCCCTTGATGTAGCCACCGCCGACACGTCCGGACTTGAGACTCTTCTCAAGGCCAGCCATATCTACGCCGATGGTTCTCTTGGCAAGAGAGGCAATCCTCTGAATAGCGGGGTTGTACAACGGGTTGATCGCGTCGAGAGGCACATCCTTCTCGATGAGCTTACCCCTGTCGTCATACAAGTCTATTTTATCCTTGTATTTCGCCAAATTTCTACCTCCTTTTTCAGTTTTCTATTCATCGCCCGGAGTTCCCCCCGCGCGATTAAATTATTATGATATTCATCAGTGAGGTTTGGACCACTCTGATGAAAATCGAATCCCCTTGCAGGGACTTGTAAGTATAGCTATGCATATAAGCCTAGTGCTGGATGGTTCATCCATCCACCATAAACAATTGTGATTTTTGAAAAGTAGCCAGTGTCTTTTTGAATTTCTTAACACCGGTTAATTTTGAGGCCGTTCATTGTATTCTTTTAACAGCCTTAAGTAAAGAAATTGCATCATTTTTCTTATAATCACAACCTCTTTCCATGAGAAATTCCTTAAATCTACGAAAAGAGGAGTTGTCCAATATCTCACTAGATATTGTTAATAACATCTCCTTACTTCTTTCGGGATAGTAAGCATCTTTCAACCGAGCGATGAGCTCATCACCCTCTGATGAATTGATGATTTTCTCCCTCATCGCCTCCTCGATATTGAGGCGCAGGTTTATGAGTGGCTCAGAAAGGGCTACGAGAGTAAAAGGATCATACATCAAGACAACCTCATCGTCCCCTTCGATTCGTCCAGAGGCATACTCCTCGTATATTCGTCCGATGCCCTCCATCCCCAGTGTGGACAGTTCAGCAGCGCGCAGTGCGCCCATGGATCCGCTGCCAAATACTCTTATACCGCGGCGAAGCAGATTAAGGATCTCACGGTGGCCGACCGCGGCATCGCTTAGCAGGACGCCATCTATGATACCTACCACAGTCGTGCCCTCGGGCAACTGGCCAAGATCTCCTCTTTTCACCGGAGGGCGATAGTCAGCGTCAAGGTAGGCCCTAGCCTCCGCGTGGGAAAGACTGGGTCCCAGATATATTACTGGCCTCAGTGGAACCCTCCCATCAATCTGGCCCCTACCCGATCTTCATCGATTGCAAATGCTTCCATGCCTGGAACGATGACTCGCACCACAGGAATGCCCAATTCCTTCCGAGTCAGATCTACCACTATCGTTCGATTCATTCCGCAAGCGTTGATCTTGGCCCGGACAATTTGCAGATCATCAAAAATGTCATCGGTCGCCAGATGGGGGAGATCGTCGAGGGAGCGAGTCGTATCGCTGGGGGAGAGCCACATCTTGTTTATGCGCTTCATGCGCTCGTATCCAAGCTGGCGGTTGCCAACAGCCATAATTGTATCCTCCCTGGCTCCATGGATCAGAGTTAGACGACATTGTGCCACCTCGAGCAAGGCCTTTATGGCGGCCACCTCTGGATCAAGATGGGTGCCGAGACCTAGATTGAGGAGTGCGGGGTCCTGCATGATCGTGTCGTCAGAGGCCGCAGCAATGGTTGGAATGCCAATATCAGTGGTTAGATCCTTGAGATGAATATCAACGCCCTTGGAGGTGAACATCTCTACGAGATCCTTGACCTTTCCAGAGGAGGGCACCTCTATATCTCCACCTATCCGCCGCCTCCCCTCCGCGAAGGACCAGTCGTTTCGTTCCACTACTTCATAGAGGCCGTGTAGAATTGCTTCTTCCAGGTTATTGCCAGCGGCCAATCCATTGGTAGAGGTCCGGAACAATGGCATATCTGTCCTGGGAACATATGGATGGAAGACTGCACTGGCAGGGACCCAGATCTCCTCATTGGCATTGAGTTCCGTCCCTTCCACCCACGCAATCGACTTGTGCATGAGATAGTAGGCCGTGGACTGTGGCAGGATGAGATCCAGCGGATGCAGGGCATTATATGAAGACATGAAATCCTCCACCCCCTGGCGAATGATGACATCATTTCTAACCTCGGCACAGTATCTTTCCACAGCTTCCATTATGGCTGATGCCTTGGCCGTCTCTTTGGTCATGCCCTTACCATTGTAGACGGAGATTGCTCCGCTCTCGGCGGTAGGGCGAATGCTTGAGAAGACAGGGATTCCGATACGGTCCAAATCAGTAATGTCTGCAACTCTGGTCACGCCCGCAACGCTCATGAGCGGTTCGATCCGGCGGAGCGTCTCTTCGGGCCCGACCGAACGATGGTCATCCTCGGTAAAATTCTTGGAGGTGGGTCCCAGCTTCATGCCACGCCAATGCCTTCCTCCCCTAATAAACATCACGAAACAGATGTGCCCTGTAACGCCATTACTTAGAACGGCGTCCGTAGGTTGGGTTGAGTTTACAGCATCGCGCAAGTCGTTACCTGATTTTTGAGCGGATATACTCTTCCAAATGATGGGAATTCCATCTTGAGAGATCTCATTAGAGGCTGCTGAAGAGACGATGTTTGCCGTTCCCTAATAATTAATGATGATTTTCATCTCAACGATGGACGATCTATCCTAACTGATGTTGGTAAGTCTGGCCAAAACTGCATCGATGCCCTGCTGTGCTTACCAGACCGCTTACAGACCATGGTTGGGCAATTGATGATTAGATCTTTCCACCCAGAAAACAACATCGGGAAGATGTTTGCCATATCCAGAGAGGAGCTGAGACTGCATATATCGGAAGATGTGGGAGACATCAGATTATGTTTGATGAATAGAAGGGGTGGAGATATTTGAGGACCCATTTCACCCTCCTGAAGCCTAAAAGTTTGCCAGCTTGCCAATAATTAGAGATTGTCCAGCAACTTGGGCTTGGCCAAATCCAGTTCAGCGTTTCGATTTATATCTACGCTGTCGATGACTATGTCCACCTCTACATTATGGATATTGGGTATCTTAAGCAGCTGACCCTGGATAAGCTCGTAGAGCGAGTCAACACTGGTAGCGTAGATGTGGCAGACCAAACTATGATCCCCAAATACTCGCGTCACCGACTCGATCTGAGGGAATTTTTTCAGTTCCTCGATGACGCTGTTCACCGCCGTGCCCATCACCTGTAGAGATACCATTGCCTTCATGAGACCTAGGCGGGAAGGATCTATAACAAGCGAATAATCAGAGATGTAACCTTCCTTCTCCATGCGAGAGACACGACGGGAGACTGTAGCCTTGGATATGCCTAATTCTTTGGCAATATTGCCCAGGCTCTCTCGGGAGTTCTCTTTTAACCTCTTCAATATCCTTAGATTGGTGATGTCCATGGCTACTCTTGAAACAATGTTTCATTCATCGACCATTTATGGTCGATAGATAGATTAATATTCATCTAAATGCGCTAATTTGTATTAATTGTTGTCGAATATGCTACATTGTTGCATATTTTAGAGAAGGGGTTATTTGAAACATTTTTGTCGGGACTCACTATGACCCCATTCTATCATATAAAAGAGAGATTGGACAATATCTGATTCTCGGGAGACTCGGGAGATGCCTGATACATATGGAATATGGTCATCAGACCTGTAATAAATGCAACATCATAGCGACATTGTAACAAAAATAGATTGGAGAGGGGAAAGGATACGAGGGCACAGCACCCCCGGTATTGAAAAATTAGGCACGTTTGGAGATCTTCAGATCACTGAACTGATACACGTGCTGAGGACATACAGTTTCGCAGTGCTTACAGGCAGTCCCCAGACAGTGCTCGGTGGCTATCTTAATTGTGAAGTCATGAGGGCCACCCTCGAGCACCTGGAGGGCGCGTTCCGGGCATTCCTCAGCGCACTTCCCACATCCGATGCAGCCTTCGAAGCCACCCATGAGATACACTCCCACGTTATCCAGGATCTTCAGGCCCATATCCCCGATTACCGGGATATCTGAGGAAACGATCCGCCGGGTAGTTTTTGGTCGGACAATTGGGGGCAGAGGCCTGCGGCCGCTGTCCCGCAGGAGTTTGTTGTATATATCGAAGGGCATCCCTTCCACCCAGTATGCGATCTCATTGACATACATGTCCTCGAAGACCTTGCTCATGGCGAACATGATATGTTTGGAGGCGATGGAATCGGCGACCTCCTGCATTTTATCAAGAGCCTCATCATCACTCACCAGATCGTGGGCCATCATGAGTGATGTGTTTCCGACCTGGACGGTGTTCTGAAGGATTCGGGGGATCATACCCACTGTCTGTGCCTTGATTGGGTCCACATAGGTGCCCGACGCTCCGGCCATGTACATTGTGCTGACCGCCTCGTCATCGATCCCCACCTCTTCAATAAGGGTACGGTGTCCAGCCCGGATAGCCCCCATCGCCTTACCAGCCTCATGGAGGTCCCCCTCGGTGAAGTAGATCCCATCCTGGAGATGGAGTCTGTGATCCTTGGTCCGGATGAACGGTAGGTCGATGAGTCCTGACTCCAGTCCAAGGGCCACCGCGGCGACGACACCAGTGCCGGTGATGCCTCGAGCTCGGATATTGCTGACTGCCCGTCCCGAACCATCAGAGGGGTTGGTCATTGCTCCAATGGTGGGATGGAGCTCCATGTCAAGTACATGGTTGTTCCAATATCCTCCCTCTGCGAAGCTGAGGTCGGATATGGCATAGGGTGCGGCAAGCATACCATTGCTGACGGCCTGACCCTCCATAGCCGGGCCAGCCGCGGCTGAACCGCTGTAAAGTTCTCCATCGTGAAAGAGTCCCATTTCAGCATTGGTACCATAGTCGGTTACAATGCAGGTTTCATTTTTCTCCAGCAAGCGGGACTTTATGATCATTGCCAAGGCATCAGCCCCGATCTCATGGCGGATGGCGGGCGGAATGACCACTTGACATTCTGACCTGACTGAGTTCAGACCAAGGTCGCCGGCAGTGGTGACATGACCCCGACGACTTGGGACCTTGACATTAAGACGTTTTAGCATGGACTGCCCGGCATAGGCGAGATCACGAATCTCAATGTTCTCGAACATGGAGACCTGAGCAGGGTTGCCACATACCCCAATCCGCTTGATGTCCTTTGAATTAACTCCATGGAGCTCGATGAGGCGGTCCACCGTGTTCATGATAATCCCATGCCCAACATCAGCACCATTCTCCAGCCAGAAGTGGAGATGATCCATGATATTGGCACCAGGGAGGGGGTGCCGCATCGTAATTGCGGTAGAGATGATCTTGCCATTCTTGGAAAGATCTACAAGGTGAGTCCTGTAACCACTAGTTCCTACATCCAGTGCAACGCCGTAGTCCATAAATCTCGCCAGGAAGAAATTAGAAATGAGCTATAAATAAAATCCTACGAACCGGAAGGAGGTCCCCGGCCATGTTTCGAACGATGGCTGCTCACCCCATCGGAATGTAAGCCATCTGGCCAATACATAGGGTATTGGTCCAAAATAGATTCCTTTACATCGCATGGTGACCACACTCTCAGGGACACAGACATATGCATACCCAGCCCCCACGTGCTGCTGTCCGATGATGCCCTTGCTCAGGGGACATAACATAGTGCTTCTCCATGCCGCCTACATGATTGGGTGGCTTCAGACGCAACGTGGCCTCGGCTTCAAGTATCAGAGCTATAGTTTCGAAAGAGTCACAGCGGGGGCGGTCAAGGATGTAGTCATTGCTCCCCCTCTATAATTTTAGCCAGAAAATGAGCCCCTCCAATCAGTGTGGGGTGTGTGAATAATTCAAGTCTAAAAATGAAAAGGAAAAATAAGGGGTTTGTTCGAAGGGTTTGAACGATATTCAGCCCTTGATGGCCTTGACCATGGCCTCGATGTTGGCCTTGGGAACACGGGCAGCCAGACCGCAACCAGGGGCGACGACGTTGAAGCCGGCCTCCTTGACTCTGATTGCATTGTCATAGCATTCCTCAGGAGTTCCCTGCAACAGCGGGCGCACGACACCTATGTTGCCGACCAGAGCGGCACGACCGTTGACGAGCTCAACAGCCTTGGCGGGGTCGACCTTCTCCTCGATGGAGAGCGCGTCAGCACCGGTGTTGATCATGTGATCAAGCAGGATGGTAGTGTCGCCACAGATGTGCAGGATTTTCTTGGCACCCTCTGCACCCTCCCAAGCGGTCTTGGTGTAAGGCAGGGCGAACTCGTCAAACATCTCTCCAGACAGCATGTCTGTGGAGGCGGAAGGGTCGCTCATAGCGATGACATCCGCGCCAGCGGCGACTAGTGCCTTGAGGTACTCCTTCTCCATCTCAGCAGCGACCTTGATGAATTTGTGTACAGCATCAGGGTCTGTGATCATCATGAGAAGCAGATTCTCAGTACCTACCAGGTGACCAGCAATGGTCAGGGGCCCAGTGGTCCCGACAACGATGGGGTACTCGTTACCGATCTCCTGCTTCAGTATCTTGGTGGCCTCGAGTACGGTCTTGACTCTGCCCTTGGTAGTGAAGTCTGTAGGTAAGACAGGAGTATCCTCAGCCTCATACATGTGGGACTTCACCATAGGGGTCCGGTCTACCTTACCCAGGTCGACAGTGCAACCAAAGGCCTCGGCCTCGACAGTAAGACAGAATGGAATCCTGGCGTTCTCGAATCCAAACACCTTGGTACCAGCAGCACCCAATGTAGCCATCTGCCTGGCATCGGTGTGAGCAGCGGGCCAGCTAGCACCCATTGCATCCATCTGGTCAACAGTCACAGACTGGGTAACACATCCTACGGCG
>JAAYQQ010000099.1 GCA_012519255.1 Methanobacteriota archaeon
AGTAGATTGGGACTCTAGAACCACTCGCTCCATCATAGACTGACCGACCTGGGCGTCTGAAGAGTGGCCCCTGACGAAAATAATGTCATCTTGGCACCCTCATCCATGCGATCACACGATAGGAATCCCTGTCTCCTATCGCCTCATTTACTTCTTTTTTCTTTATTTACCTAGATATTTGCCTTGACCATACAGTAAGTTCTTTTCTGTATGTTTAATAAAGCCAAACGCCCCCCTATAGATGGAAGCGACTTGTAAATGGCTAATGCCAAATCCACAAGAGCAAATTTATTTATCCATGTTGATAAGAATGCCAGGTGGTGAAAAATGGTGCAGGGGAAGGGATTTGAACCCTCGGACCACTAAGGACAAGGCCCTCAACCTTGCGCCGTTGGCCAAGCTTGGCTACCCCTGCGTTAGAGCCACCAAATAGCTGGGTCAGATATAAAGATTTCTTTATTCTAAATTCTTCCCCAGGCACACTCGTGGCCATTCGGAGTGGTGGGCGGGCCCCAAGTGCCCATCCGCAAATAATAGACGCGACCAATGTGATTATATGGATTTGCATATCTTCTATGGCCAAGTGCGCGATATTCAGATGATCATTTTGATGTATTCTCCTTCTTGGACATGAAAATATAAGGGTGTCCCGACTGCCCCATAGAAAAGTCAGGATTTTCTTGTCAATCAGCCCGGAGATAGATGCTCACCAGAAATAGGATCCATGATGAGCATGATGATTCCTAGTTCTATCCTGTTGATCTTTTCAATGACTGTCATTCCTAACAGGCGCCTGGCATCGCACCTATTGAGTCAGCTTATTGTGACCGACAGGGGTTCACCACAGTGAGAACACCTTTGAGCATTTAGCTCGAGCAGATAACGATGGCACTTATTGTGGTGCCTATAGAGCCTAAAGGCAATCGTTGCAAACCAGGCCGTGAACACTGTCCCGATTGCAAGTATCGGCAAGAAAAAAGCGCCAATGATGAATAATATGGCAGAGAGGGTGAAACCTATTGTGAGAGCCAACTCGATATTGGTGAGCCTTCTGAGAGTGGCCTCCCGATAGACCTCGGCGATGTTGGGAGCATATTCCCCTCTTTTCTTGTTCTGAAGACGATGGGCCTTTTCAAGAGCTGTTCTTGCCGCTTTTCGCTTCTTGTCATCCCAGTCGATAATATTTCTCTGGACCTTGTGAACTTTGGAGAACCTTCTGACATTAATGAACGGATACTCGACCATACTGGATGGCTTTGGTATTACCATCATTATCTCCCATGATAAAACATGTGAGAATCCATCATTAATAATTTGCGTAGAACGCAATACGCAATACGTATCCCATTATATGTAATGCGATTAATTATATCAATGTAGAATTACTATTATTGCAACATGAATTGCGCAGAAGATAAACTCACCATACTCGAGCAGAAACATGCTTTGAGATTACTTTCCTGCCTTTACACGAATGGTGGATCTAAAAGGACCTACCTTTATGATGCGATCTCAAAGACCACGACTGCGCCAATGAAGCGTGTGAATGAGCTTATCGACTTGGGACTAATCGAAGAAACTGTCCAGGAAGATGCGCCCTTCTCCAAACATGTGGAGTTGACAGGAGAGGGAAGACTGGTGGCGGAGTTCATCATAGAGATAGAAAAGATATTGTCAAAAATGCCCTGAGATCTACCTGGCGCTTCACAAAATCCTCAACCTGTGGCTTATACTGAACTAGAGTGCCCTTGATTTGGACATCCTCTATATCAAAATTAATTATCATCATTTCCTTCGGCACCAATATGATGGCGGATGTGGTGTCGTCTCAAGTAATGGGAAGTCCTGCATCTAACCCCTGGAATATCATCAATTATCTGATCCAGCATGGCAGCCACTGGTTCCGTCGCTCCATCCTTCTGCATTGGCCTACATCATTCCTTAAGGCGGAACATGTTGATGAGGCCGTGACATGAGCATGAGGTGGCGATGCCGCAGGTCTCACCATCTTTCATCTCTTCCAGCGTATGAAACAATCCCTGGATGTCTTCTCCCCTAAGGCTGCCGGCCCCCGTTCCGCACGTGACCAAGACGGCATGGTGGTCGACCGACTTCCTCATTGCCTGTTCGATCAGACGATGCATTGGTATGGGGTGCGACTTCCCGCTGACGGGGCAGATTTTGGGCTGTTCGCAGTCTTCCTGACATGACCCTCCCCTCGGCATGAAGCTTGTTATCAAGACACCCCATTCTCGGTCGATCAACTGAATGATATCGGGCGGGAGGGCCTGTACGGCCCCGTCTAGAAGATCTGGCGATGGAGTGAGCTCCCTGTCCCATGCATTAACTTGTTTCATTGCCAGTCGGGCGAGCATATGGCCCCTTATACCCGGGACCACCAGATCAGGGACCCAACTTTGCATAATGCTCCAAAGGACCAATACGCCATCCCCTTTCACAAAGACTGCTTCCCCAGCTTCGAGCTCAAGAGCCAGGCCGATGTTTGTGACCTCTTTCCTACACAGTTTTCTCGCCAGGCAGCCCTCATCACTATCGATGACTACCACCCTGTCCCCCATTTGCCTGGCCCTGGTAACTGCCAGAGATCCTATCTTTCCTCCTCCCACACAGACCACGGTATGCATGTATGATTCATCTAGCTCCACGAAAATAGAAATATCCTTGTATGTTGGTCACCGAGAGTAGCATGGGGCCCGACCCATGTTTCATAACGACGTTATCGATAATGCCATTGAAAAGGGGGCGGGATATTGAGCAGCCTCGAGAGTGGAAAGCATAGATTCTTTTCTAAGATAAGGGACATGCATCCAGGTGAGGCTGTTTTGGCTCGTTCTTCCATTCTGCGAGACGCATTTCCAACTGCTATCCAGGCCGGCAGCTCCAACCATGGAGTCTTTGTGGAAGGCCAGTTGGCCGATGTACTCAGTGGAACCATATATCCTGCCCGGATCCATATGGAAGGCGGGGTGATCACTCGAATAGAAAGACAGGAAACCGCCCCTCAACAGTATCTTTTACCAGGCCTGATAGATGCTCACGTCCACATAGAATCATCACACCTTACTCCCTATCGCTTCGCAGAGATGGCGGTGGCTCATGGCACCACCGCAGTGGTGACCGATCCACATGAGATCGCCAACGTGGCAGGCATGGATGGCATCGAGTTCATGGTCAGAGATGGGAGGGGCACTCCGTTGCGATTCTACTTCACGGCGCCCTCTTGCGTCCCATCCACGCCATTTGAATCATCGGGAGCCACCCTGGACCAGGAGGCGGTAAAACGCCTGCTCCAGCGAGACGACTTTGTCGCCCTGGGCGAGGTTATGGATTTTACCGGGGCAATCCGGGGCGATCCGGATATCCTAACCAAGCTAGAGATATCTAGGCAGGCCGGAAAACCAGTGGATGGGCACTGTCCGGGTCTCGAAGGCGAGATGCTGGACCAATATATTGACCTGGGAATCTCGACCGAGCATGAGTGCACCGAGCTCGGCGAGGCTTTGGAAAAACACCTCAAGGGGATGATCATAATGGTCCGTGAGGGGAGTGCTTCCAGGGACCTCACTGCCCTGCTGCCTTTGGCCAGGATCAGTATGCACTTCTTGGTCACAGATGACCTGCAGGCGTCTGACCTCGTGAAAGGACATGTGAATGTACTTCTCAGGAAGTCAGTGGAAGGCGGGGTTGATCCGATCCACGCGCTACGTGCAGTCACGCTGTGGCCTGCCGAGCACTATGGACTACCCGGGGGGGCCCTGCAGGTTGGTGAAGTGGCCGACATTGTGATCGTGAACGACCTTAGAGAGTTTAAGGTCCTGGAGACCTGGATAGGGGGGGAACTGGTGGCACGGAACGGGAAACCTCTCTTCAAGGGGATGCCGCTGACCATGGCCCATTTCATGCCCCCGAAAGTCCTTGAAAAGGAGGGCCTTGAGATGAGGGGGCAAGGCAATCGCGCAACAGTGCGAGTTATTGAGGTATTGCCCAATCATATAATCAGCCGGGCGAGAACAGCGAAGCTTCCCGTGAGAGATGGAAAGATCATTCCAGATCCTTCTAGAGACATCCTCAAGTTAGTGGTCATTAATCGATATGCCGATACAAAACCATCACTTGCATTTATCAAGGGGTTCGGACTGAGATCGGGCGCCCTTGCCTCTTCTGTTGCCCATGATGCTCATAATCTCATCGCAGTAGGCGTGGATGATCTGAGCCTGACTGCAGCAATTAATGGACTTTGTGAGCAGGGAGGAGGATTCCTGGCCATCGATGGCGAGACGAGTGAGAGGCTTCAATTGCCTGTAGCAGGACTTATGAGCACTCGACCTTGCGTAGAGGTTGCCCGCCAGATGGAAAAGGTTGACGCGTTCGTCAGGGCCATGGGATGCAGCCTTCCCGCTCCATTCATCACATTGTCATTCCAATCTCTCCTGGTGGTGCCCGAATTAAAGCTAGGGGCCCGCGGTCTTTTCGACAGTGTGAAGATGCGCTTCGTCGAGCCTGTGATCAGACCACAGAAGGAGTGATTAATCATATGCTCGCTTATTATCATTGATGCTAGATAGGTTGAAACGGAGCGTGGAGAGCTCTCCCGTCGTCAGGATAAATAGCTATGAATATTCTGTCAGTCCGATCACCGACGGAGTCCCCTGGATGGAGCCAGAGCTACTCGAGGAGATTACAGATCACATCATCCAGATCGCCAACCTTGATTGCGACCTCATAGTCGCACCCGAGGCCATGGGTATCCCCATAGCGGTGTCCCTCTCCCTCCGCACCGGCATCCCATATAACGTGGTCAGGAAACGAAGATATGGGTTACCCGGAGAGATCAGTATCAGTCAGCTCACTAGCTACTCTAAAAGCCAGATGTACATCAATGGCCTAAAGAGCGGAGACAGGGTTGTACTGGTGGATGATGTTATCTCCACGGGGAATACCACCGGAGCGGTGATCGAGGCTTTAAAACAGGCAGGAGTGGAGATCGTTGATGTTGTAATCGTGCTGGAGAGGGGGGAGGGGAGAGAAACAATCGAGAGAAGGACGGGGCAGCACATTAAGACGCTGATGAGGGCAGAGGTCCGTGGCGGAAGGACCGTAGCATCAATTCGGCAGGGCGAACAGATGTAAGACAGGCGCCCCGGAATGCTCCGCCTAATTGGTGTGGCCTCGAACTTGACCTCATCATTATATACTATGCTGCTTTTGGATTACATGGTCAGGAGAGGGAGGGCAGCTGACGGTAAGGCGAAAGCCTAGCTGAGGAAGGTCCCTCCTCCATGAGAAAGGTGGTCCGCGAAAGTGGGCTGGTGAGAGCCAGGGCAAGGGCGCAGAAACGGCACAGCTCGGATCGAGGATGATCTGCTTGGCGATGACGTTGGTCCGAGATTTGGTGAAACGGCGACTCCCCACCGGAGCAAGCCCAAACAGTCGGGATGAACACTCGGGACCGACGGGTAGGGTGCTTAGTTGAATGCTGCCTGAAACAGAAGGGGGCCTACTACCCTCACCTGACCCCCAATCCGCTATTTCTGCACCCATCCTTACTAACGTGATGCTAAAACAATGTCCAGCCGATTATGAATATAAATAGAACGAACAGAGCCCCACGTCGTTGTGGCGAGTTGTGATGTCACTTTATTTTTCCGAGCCAGACTGGAATAGTTAATTGCATCCTGATAATATACTGCGCCACATTTGCGAACTAATTCTCATTTATTAGATTATACGACGGGAAATAGGTTAATAGCGACTGGCATTTCTCTTCGCCAACCTGGAGGGAATGGAGGTCCAAAAGTGAAACTATCAAAAGGCAAGTTCTATCTATTTGAGGAAAGGGTCCCGCTGAGAACACATCAGGTACTAAGAAAAGAACTCAGTCGGGGAAGGAAAACACTATACATTTCCAAGAATCCGCCGCGCCTGCTTCGAACACAACTGGATTTTGACGAGACAAAGCTATCTACCCTGTGGTTGAGCACCCGGCCGAGCCCCGAATGCATCCCACCCATGAATCTAATTATGTTCGAGGGACACATCAATGAGTTTCTAGCAGAGAACCGAGAGGGAATCATCGTTCTCAACGGGCTCGACGTCCTAGAAATGTGGAACGGTTTCCGACCAGTCCTCGATGTGCTATCCCGTACCACTGAACGCGTGAACGCCGAGGGCAGCAATCTCATTATTAGTCTGGATCCTCGCAATCATTATCCTCAGAAACTGGTAATGCTTGAGGATATTTGCGATGA
>JAAYQQ010000100.1 GCA_012519255.1 Methanobacteriota archaeon
GACCTTGGCCAGGACGGACGCGGTGCCGGCCAGCTCGGAGACCAGCATGCGACGTTGATTACCCACAACGGTGGGACTGACATGCTCGTATGTCCGTTCGTCACGCATCATGGCGCTGACATGCACTCCCCCCTTGTGGGCAAACGCGCTCCTTCCCACGTATGGCAACTTGGAATCGGCCAGTACGTTGGCGGTCTCGGCCACGAAAGCCGAGAGAGCGGTCAGCAGGCTGAGGTCTGGTGCACTTACTTGATGCCCCATCTTAAGAGCGAGATTGGGAATGATGGAGCATAGATTGGCATTGCCACATCTTTCGCCCAGGCCGTTGATGGTTCCCTGGATCATCGTAGCGCCAGCTTCTACAGCGGCCAGTGAGTTGGCCACTGCCAGGTCCGCATCATTGTGCGTGTGGATGCCCAGGGGAACATCAAAACTCTGACCAACCTGCTCTAGCCCTTTGATGATATCTGCAGTCATGGTGCCGCCGTTTGTATCACACAGCGTCAGCCAATCCGCACCGGCCGAGGCGGCCGCATCCAGAACATCCAGGGCGTATCGCGGGTTGCGGGCGTAACCGTCGAAGAAGTGCTCCGCGTCAAAGACCACCTCTTTACCGTGGGCCTTGAGGTATGAAATGCTGTCGCGGACCAGTTCGAGGTTATCTTCCAGCGAGATCTTGAGCGCGTTGGTGACGTGCAGGTCCCAGGTCTTACCAAATATGGCTATACATGGCGCCCCAGAGCTGACTAGCATTGCAAGATTTCTGTCTTGTTCTGCCTCTACCCCAGCCCGGCGAGTGCTTCCGAAGGCGACCAACCTGGCATGCTCCATGGGCATTCTGCTCGCTGCCTCAAAGAAAGCAACGTCTTTGGGATTGGAGCCGGGCCATCCCCCTTCGATGAAATCTACGCCGAAGTGGTCAAGCCTCTTTAAGAGATCAAGCTTGTCTTCGGTCGAAAATGAGACGCCCTCGGTCTGAGATCCATCTCTAAGCGTGGTGTCATAGATTGCCACTTTAGTGGCCAATAAATCGATCCCTTTCTGTGTCCTTCATAGATATCTACTCCGAGACAGAATAGTGCATAACATGGGCCATATATTAAAAGATGGCTCCGTCACTTCGCTCCATTCCTTACTTCCTCATCTTTGAGAATGGCCAAGATATCACTGAGAAGGGCGCTGGCGGTTTCTTTCCTGCCCGCCCCTGGGCCCACCACGGTCACTTCTCCAGCCAGATCGGTGATGAGCTGGACGATGTTGAGCGTACCCCCGATGGCGAGAGGATGACCTATAGGTACCAGGCGAGGAGTTACCTCCAGTCTATTCTCGCTGATCTCGCCGATCAGGCGAATCACTTTCTTCTGCTCTCCGGCCAGGGCGATCGCCTCCTCTGTTATGCCCCGTATGCCCGTTCGAACGACGTCCGAATAGGTGACGTCCATGCCGAATATGGCGTTGGCCAGGATCGTCAGTTTGCATGCAGAATCTACCCCCTCGACGTCATAGGTGGGATCCCGCTCGGCATAGCCCATTTCTTGGGCCTCCTGCAGGGCCGAGGAGAAGGGGAGACTCTCTTCCTTCATACGGTTGAGGATGAAATTACAGGTGCCATTAAGGATGCCTCGGAGCGAGTATATCTTCTCGCCCATGAGAAGTTCCCTAGAGAGATTTATCACTGGCATGGCTCCGCCCACCGAGGCTTCATATCGCAGTTGCACCTGATTCTTTGCCGCTAGCGCGGAAAGCTCTCCAAATTGGAGGGCCAAGGGGCCCTTGTTGGAGGTTACGACATTGCGGCCCGCCCCTAGTGCGGTACGTATGTAAGTGCTTCCTGGCTCCCCATCTACGATATTAGTGGGGGTGACCTCGATAAGCGTATCATATTCCAGCTCCTCCGTGAGCTGAGCCATATCTGTATCCAGGCGTTCTTTTCCGACCATGCCGGTGGCGCACTTCCGAGTGAGGAGGGCTGAAGGATCCAGTCCGGCTGGATCGACTGCACAGGAATGGGAATCGAACGCTCCGACAATGCGGACCCGCTTCCCAAATCGTCTTTGGAACAGTTCCTGTTTATCCCGGATTACCTCCGTGATCCCCTGACCCACCACGCCGAATCCAGCGATGAGTACATCCATTTAATCCAGCCCCCTGATGAGCGTGTATTTGCCATCCTCGGCATGCTGTTTGAAGAAATCCTCGATGGTCGTTAGTGCGCTTTTCTTAATCGCCTTGCCCGTGACTATTGCTGCCCGCTTGCTTGATGTTAGAGAGCCAGTGAATCGGATATCGATGGAGGCGAGACCTTCCATGGACTC
>JAAYQQ010000101.1 GCA_012519255.1 Methanobacteriota archaeon
GGCCGTACACCGTATTCAGGGGCCACAAGCGCATCATCGACTTCGTCGAGGATTCCTGCAGAACGTGGGCGAACATCGTGGACAACTTCATCCCCGGCGAGGTGTACAACGTCGCCGGGCGGCCGGAATGGGAGATGGAGATCAAGGAGTACTCCGACCTGGTGCTGGAGGCGGTGGGGCGCGACGACTCGCTCGTCACTTACAGGGACGCCGAGCCGTTCACCACCGAGATCAAGACCATCGATTGCTCCAAGGCCATCAGGGACCTGGATCATAAACCGACCATAGAACCTAGGGACGGGGTAAGAAGAACTGTTGAGTGGATGAAGTGGAACTATCGGATGGAGGAGAGGGAATGGAGGGGCGAGGACAGGAGTATCGTGATAAGACCATCCTTGTAACTGGCGGAGCGGGCTGCATAGGCAGCAATTTAGTAAGGAGGCTCTCGGAACTCGGGGCCAGGAAGGTCATCATTCTCGACGATCTTTCGTCGGCATACGAGTGGAACATTCCGAAGGCGAGGAACATCGTGTTCGTCAGGGGCAGCATACTGGACGATTCGATGCTGCGCCGTGTTTTCAAGGAGCGCCCCAACTACGTCTATCATCTCGCCGCTCACTTCGCCAACCAGAACTCGGTCGACAATCCGGAGAAGGACCTCATGGTCAACGGCCTCGGCATTCTCAAGGTGCTGCAGCACGCCCAGCTCGTCGACGTGGAGAGGTTCGTTTACTCGTCCTCCGGCTGCGGCGTCTACGGGCTGGAGAGCAGGATGCCGTTCGAGGAGCACGACATCTCCATCAGCCTGCACACGCCATACCAGGTGACCAAACTGCTCGGCGAGCTCTATACCAACTACTTTCACAATCTTTACGGGCTGCCGATCGTCAACGCGCGCTTCTTCAACGTCTTCGGGCCGGGCGAGGTGCCCGGCCGGTATCGCAACGTCATTCCCAACTTCATGTACTGGGCGATGCACGGTCGGCCGTTGCCGATCACCGGTGACGGGACGGAGACGCGCGATTGGACGTACGTCGGCGACATCGTCGACGGCCTGCTGGCGATGGGCATCGAGGAGAGGGCCATAGGCGAGGCGATCAATCTTGGTTCGGGCAGGGAGCATCGCGTCGTCGAGATGGCCGAGATCGTCAACGAGCTCACCGGCAACGGGGCCGGCATTGAGTTCACCGAACGACGCGATTGGGACGTGAAGAAGCGATTGCTCTCATCGATAGATAAGGCCAGGAACCTTTTGAGATACGAACCTTCGGTCAATTTTGAAGCTGGCATCTCTAAAGTGCATGACTGGTTCACGAATAATTGGGAGAATATTCGAAGCTCCGCGGAATTCTAAATGGGGGAAGGTGTGATTGGTCTGCAAGAGCCGCATCAAATGCGATAGAGATAGCCATCAAGGGGGCCCAATGGGCGATAAATGAATATATTGGTCACTGGCAGAGTCAAGTGTGTTTATCCCCGTGAAAGAGCAAGAGGGGCGTGCCCGTTACGATTAGCAATACTTTGCTCCTGGTCAGTGCACTAGCACAATTATCTGCCATACCTCTTGCCCTTCTCCTGCTGACAAGAGAATATCTCCAATACGCCCAATGGAATAGAAAGTGGTTAAGAAAAACCATTGATATCGCCATAATACCCCTAGCACTATTCTTTTGGTCAGGCATTCTGATTTTGCTAATGACTTCTTGATGATTTTAACTGCGCCATTGAGGCATATATCTCTATTTTTCTACATCAAAATCAACAAATAGTAGTCATTGACAGAGGTTAAATAGAGGATAAAACGGGGTGAGACTTGCCTGATTGCTCGGTGGCAGTTCGTGGACCAACCGCAGCATTGGAAGAACCCTAAGGCCCTTCATAGAGGGCCCGGGGCGCGATATAAAACAAACATTTCGTTCTGCGGCGGGCGAGGTGGTTTATGAGAACACTAATTGTCGTATCCAATTTCATACCTGAGATCGGTAGCGCCGCACATCTTTATTTTGACCTGGCCCAGGCCTTGATCAAAAAGGGACATGAAGTGGATGTCATAACTTCCTATCCGAGAGGATTCAATACCTGCAATGGAGAGTTGGGTGATTGCCCCCTGCACGAAGTAATTGGGGAGATACGGATCCATAGATGTGACCACAGATCCAAAAGAGACAATATGTTCCTTCGAGGCATGGAGCATTTCATCATTCCCTGGCATTATTATCGCCAGTATCGGAAGCTCGACAAGAAGTTCGATGTCTGCCTCATCTACATACCCCCATTACCCTTGTATTATCTAGCATCCTTTATAAAGCGTTATGATGGCACCCCTTCGGTCCTGAACTTCCAGGACTTCCATCCTCAGGAACTGATTGATGTTGGGGTTATGAAAAACCGCCTGGCGATCAAGATAATGGAGCATATAGAGAAACGATCCTATCAGAATGCAGATCACATCACCACAATATCTGATGGCGGAATCGAATATATCAAAAATAAGGGATGTGGACACGATAGATTGACCACCATCTACAATGGGACTCTTCTCTCAGCCCTCTCGCGCAGCTCATCCAATAACGATTTTAAAGAAAGGGAGGGCATCAAAGAGAAAGTCCTCATCTCGTACGCAGGCATTCTTTCACCTTTCCAGGGAATTGACAATATCCTGGATGCTGCCAAGCTGCTAGGCCATGAAGATGGCATCCAATTCTACATAATTGGTGATGGGATCTCCAAGAGTCAGCTTGCTGCCCGGATCCAACAGGAAGCCATAGAAAACGTACGTATGCTCCCACTCCAGCCAAGGGACGAATATTATAACATCATTAACTCGTCCGATATCTCACTCATCTCATTGGATGGTAGAATGAAGGCGCCGTGTGTCCCGGGAAAATTGGCAAATCTCCTGGCGGCCAAGAAGGCGATCATTGCGATAGTGCCGGCAAGCTCTGAGACAGGCAGGATAATAAAAAGGGCCGGCTGTGGCATCGTGGTCGAGCCAGGAGATACTCGAGGACTCGAGGGGGCTATTCTGAGGCTCATAAACGAGCCTGGGCTCCGAAGTCATCTGGGAGAAATGGGGAGAGTATTTCTCGAGCAAAACATGAATATGGAGTCCTGCGCCACACAATATGAAAATGTGTTTACTGACCTGATTCGACAGTCCTCTTCTCGTGCCCATTAAAATGGATGAGCGTTAAGAACATATCTGTGAAGCTTACAAAAATGAAGAGCGTAAACTTGGGAGGTCTGTATCAGGTATGGGAAGAACCATCCTTATCGGGTCCCTGCAATATAGTCCAATATACAAATCGCATTGCTGTGCG
Organism: Methanobacteriota archaeon; assembly: GCA_012519255.1. Taxonomy (GTDB): domain Archaea; phylum Thermoplasmatota; class Thermoplasmata; order Methanomassiliicoccales; family Methanomassiliicoccaceae; genus DTU008. The sequence continues at coordinate 3,321 of JAAYQQ010000101.1, forward strand.
CTGGGAGGGCAGGCGGAGTCCGAGGGCATCTCTGTAAAATACCTCTTCAGTGAAGCATATAGATGGATGTTGCCTTCAGACATAATCGGTCAAACATATTTTGTCGGGAACTCTACAGGAATGAGGTCCTCTATTTTCGACGGTTTTAACCCTTCAGTTCATCGGGCGCTGGCAAGAGCTTTCAGGGAAAGCGCTCCCAGCCTGTGCTACATGTATAATTTCCACCCCTTTCTCAATGTTCGGCTTGCCAAACTGGCTCAGAAGAAGGGGGCCGTGTTCATCCAACATGTCCAGGAGCCATATGTCAAAGATAAATCAGCATATAAAGGCCCAAAACAATTCTGGCTAACCATATTCGAGCAGCTCCAGGAGATGGCCATCGGCCATGCTGATGGCGTGGTCGTCTCATCACAGCGTTCTCTAGACCTGTTTAATGAAAGATATGCCAGCTTCCAAGGCGAGATCAGGCTCATCCCACTCATCTATGAGGACCAGGGGAGAGGTCTAGAAGATGATGAGATTAGAAGGGAGTATATCACCTTCATCGGCCCGCCCGTTCCTGCAAAAGGTCCAGAGATATTCCTTAAGATAGTGGAACTCGCAGAAGGGGAGGGGCTTGACGAAAAGTTCCTCATGATCACCAGGGTTAAACCTAGCGACCCCCGTTTCCTTCGACATCCAAACCTCAAGATATTTTATAAGAGGGAGTTGAGCGACGAGGAGATCGGAGAGCATATTCGGAAAAGTAAGATGGTCATTACCCCATACACCGTGGCCACGCAGAGCTCCGTGATCCTTACCTCCTTCATGTATGGAACGCCTGCCCTTTCTTCCAATGTTGGGGGCCTCCCCGAGTTCATTGAGCATGGTAAATCTGGCTACCTGCTCGATCCACATGCCCCTCCCGAGAAGTGGCTCCAGGGAATATCATACATAAGCGAGCACCTGGACAGCATGTCCCACCTATGCCGCGAACAGTTCGTTCAGCACTATGCGGAGAGTAATTGGCAAAAATATCTAGGCGATCTGTTGGCGATTCCCAGCATGGCGTCCAACTCACCAAATAAGGGGGCAAAATCGTGAAGATAGGTCAGATCATCTCTGCTCCGCCCTTTGCCTGGGAGACTGGAGGATGTGCCAGGGTCGCGTTTGACATATCCCGGGCCCTGGCTAGAAAGGATCATGATGTGACCATCATAACGACGGACCTCTTCAGGCCGGGCACCAGATACCCTGCGTCAAAGATGCACGAGCAAATAGACGGGGTTGACATTCTCCGGTTCCCCTGTATAAGTGACAGCCTCGCCTGGAAATATAAGATGCCCCTGTCACCTGGCCTGGCCAGCTATCTTGGAAAACATATCGGAGAGTATGATATTATACACCTTCAGGACCTGATCTCATATCAAGCCATAGCCACGATCAGGCATTGCCGTCGCAGCGGAGTACCCTATGTTCTGACCGCACATGGATCGCTTCCATGGATGGCCAGTGATGGGCTTATTAATCGCGTTTATAGATCGTTATGGGGATCTCACATTCTGAGTGGGGCGAGCAAGATAATTGTCCTCAATCGCACGGAGCGGGAACTCTGTGAACGCCTGGGAGTCGAAAGCGAGAGGACAATGATCCTTCCCAATGGCATTTGCCTTTCGGATTATTCAGACCTCCCCGGGAAGGGGGAGTTCAGGAATAGGTATGGCATTGATGAGAAGAATATCGTACTTTATCTTGGAAGGTTGCATCCGACCAAGGGCCTTGATGGCCTTCTCCTTTCGTTCTCCGACCTATTAAAAGAATGCCCAGACGCCGTCCTTGTCATGATTGGCCCAGATGACGGTATGCGTCCCATGCTCCAGCGGATAGCTGGCAAAGAGGGCATCATAGATCATGTCCACTTCATCGGCTATGTAGAACATCGGGATAAGCTGGCCGCCCTGATAGATGCAGATGTGTTGGTCACCCCCCGTTTCACCGGTTTTCCAATCACCTTCGTCGAGGCCTGCGTCTCCGGCCTACCGATCATTACCACAACAGACGGAGACACCCTTGATTGGATCCATGATAAGGTCGGGCTGGTGACTGGCCACGGTAGAGCCGAGCTGAAGAGGGCAATGCTATCCGTACTGAGAGATGACGAACTTAGGGCTCGATTGGGGGCGGAGGGCAAAGGCATGGCCATGACTCGTTTTAATTGGGACTCCATCACCAATGAGATCGTCGCTGCCTATGATGAGGCGGTCGCGGGGAGGAACCATGGATAGGCTCTCGGCCGTAGGGGTGGTGACCTGGCCATTGGCCAGGAGCGGCGCCGTGCCCCTTGGTAACCTCATTCACATCATCACATCGATTGCCGACGATACATACCTAATATCTGGAGGGGAGGGCGCAATGGGATTTCTGAAGGAACCTGGAGTTGAGGTCATCCTTGTTGAGCGCAGGACCTCTCGCCGTGTTGCTGGCAGAATCATGGGATATCTCGCCACACAGATCGAAATTGCATTGAAGATGTTACAGGTCGGCAAGAAGGTAGACCTATGGATCTTTTTTATCGGGGGCCCAGACCAGGTCATCCCCGTGATCATGGCCAAGCTCCTCGGAAGAAGGGTATGCATTTCCTTCGCCGAGTCATCGGCCGATGGCTCTGCCTCGCAGGGGGGATTGCTGGGCGCAGTGGAAGGTCCTGTTCTGCAGGGAGCCCACGCGATTACCTGCTCCCTCTCGGATATTATTATTCTCTATTATCCAGCCCTTGTGGATTCTTGGCACCTTGAGATGTGGAGGGACAGAATATCTTTTGCCCATGAGCATCGAATCGATTTTGGGAGTTTTAGAGTTGGTAAAGAGATGATGGAACGGAAAAAAATAGTTGGATTCATAGGGAGGCTAAGCAAAGAGAAAGGGATAGTAAACTTCCTAATCGCCGCCAAGAACATACTGGATGCGGGGGCAGATGTAGAATTTTTGATTGTTGGGGATGGGGATGAGAGAGATCTTGTCGAGGGATTTGTGGAGGAGAGTCATGGAAGAGCTCGATTCATAAGTGAGGTCTCCCACGAAGAGATCCCTGCCTGCCTGAATGAGTTGAGCCTCCTTGTGCTCCCTTCATTGACCGAGGGGCTACCCAACATACTGCTGGAAGCAATGGCATGCGGGACCCCTGTACTGGCCACACCAGTAGGAAGTATTCCGGACATAATTGAGCCGGGGAGGACTGGATTCCTGCTGGAGGGGGGAAGTCATGAACAGATCGCGCATGGCATCATGGCAGCATTATCTGATCAGGATCTCCCCTGGATTGCAAATAATGCCAGAGAGAAGGTTCTTAGGGACTTTGCCCCCGAAGTTTCCATTAGTAATTATCAGAGAGCCATCGCCAGAGTGTTGAAAGTTCCCCAGAGAGTTGCCAAGGAAACTGCATTATGATCATACGAAAAGGGCGTCGAACTGTGGCCCCCGCTGCGGGCCTGAATGGCAGAGCTAACGATGGGCGCCCATGGGCCTGCACAATTCACCCAGGTCAAGTTGGGAGATCTTATGAACAGAGTGCGACAAGATAGACCCGTCTTCATTTTCAGCATCGATGCTGAGTGCCTTTGGGTGCCCCTCTCGGACCCCCATTATCGTGATTTGCTACCTGTCGATGAGGAGATGAACCGCAGGGCGATACTGGCGCTCCTGAGGCTTGTTGAAAAGAATGATATTACTGCGACCTGGGCGGTGGTCGGACAGCCGATTATGGGAGAATGTGATCCCCAGAGATGTGATCATTGGAAACAAGCCGACGGCCATAATTGTAGTTCATCCATACCCGGGAATCCCTGCTATGGCGCTCATCGCGGCTCCCTGCGTATGGGCATCGATCTGGTCAATACCATTCTTTCCTGCAGGGTTCCGCAAGAGATCGGCTACCATTCTTTTTCTCACATGCCATTCACTCGGATCTCCAGACGTATGGCCGAGGATGAGCTGAAGAAGACGAGGGGATTGGAGAAGGAATGGGGCACACGCCTCCGTTCGTTTGTATTCCCTGAGAATAAGGTAGGCCACGTTGATCTATTGAAGAAATATGGTTTCGACATTTACCGCGGTGAGACCATGGGGCGCTATCGAAAAGAGCATGGGACCATAAAACGGACGGTCTACGGTGCAATAGATAAGATCATTGCCCCCCCAGTATACCCGATACGCCACGATGGGATCTGGGAGCTAAGGGGATCTATGGATTTCTGCGACCCCCAGGTCCCTAATAGGGCGATTCCCGCGGCCAGGCTAGGAATGTTTCGCGCAGAACATTCCAATCAGACATTCCATATCTACGTCCATCCCTGGAACCTTCTTTTGCTGAATAGGCTGGAGAAAGATCTGGATAGGTTCCTTGGGCATATCCACAAGAAGGCGTTGAACGGCAAGGTGGAGGTCATGAGCATGGGGGAGTATGCTACACATCTAGGAGGGGCATGATCGAACGGCCAAGGATCTATGCATCTCATCAGGTGCCTCGATGCTCGATCCTAATGCGCATGTTCTTAAGGATATCATTTGGGAAATTCATGGCCCCGAGCGACTATTTTTTTACCGAAGAGATAACCTATCCATCCCAAGAATGCACATATTTGAATAATACATGCAAGCGGGAGAGAGAAAGAAATGATGGGCTTTTTATGGCCACTCACCCGGAATGAATACTTCCAGCGCATCGTTTCGTGCCTAGATCGATTGGGGGTGCGATTGGGCATATATGGCCTCTATTTCCTGAATAATAGTGGAAAGGTGGAAATATTCCCCCATAAGGGCAATCCATCAAACGGCACCATAGAAGTATCCAGATCACCTATCGATGAAGAGGGCGTTGGTGTCCATCAGGGCAATGGTATAACCTATGTCCTCAATTATTGCCAGGAGGGTGATGTTCAAGGCACCCTGCACGCAAGCTTCGGCCCAGTATATGTGCCCGAACTGGAAGATTATGTTAATCTAAGGGGCATGTATCTTCATCGGCTCTCGGTAAACCCGCGATTCCGAAACAGAGGGATTGCCAAGGCGTTAATCGCTCGGGCAAGGGATATTCCTGCAGAAGAGGAGTACGGCAGGTGGATGTTTTGTCTGGTGGAGTTCGATAATGTGCCATCAAAAAAGGCGTTCGAGGCCATTGGCTTTGAGATGGGTTGCAGATTGATATTTATAAAGTTATTTTCTTTAAAACGTCTCTACCAGCTCTCCGAGGCACATCTGGTGCAGACCGCAGTCACGGGGCTCGGATGCGAGTGATTCGACTGGATATGAGGCTATGAGTCCTGATTCACCTCTATCCATAGCGAGAATGTACTTATAGGGATTCCTAAGATGTTTGGGGAGAGGATGACTTAGCATACCAATCCTTTCACTAAAAATAGGGGAGAGGACCGGATGGCGGCATATTGTGTGGAGGAGCTGGGGCCACGCTCAAATGATGATTGGAATCGTCTTAATCTTAGCAGTGAGGGGGGCAGCATATATCATACCCTTGAATGGAGGGAGATCCTCGAAAGGTCATTCGGAATCAGATCGAGATATCTTCTGATATATGATGACGAGGAGCCTATCGCCCTGTGTCCATGGTTCGAACAGTCGTTTATGAGGCTGAAAGGGCTGGTCCTGCTGCCAGAATCTGACCTTAGCAACCTTATCAACGAAAGGCCCTGGGACCGCGATCTGATACGCCTGATCCTGACCAGATCGATGAGTATGGCGAAGGAGAATAAGTTGGCCTTCCTATTGACGTCCCACAGGGACAATGGAGCCGCCAAGGTCCTATTCGATCTCAGTCCAATTAATGGGCGAAATATCCGCCCATTTCCCATAAACGGCACCATGTCGTTAGACCTGGACCGATTCCCTCCTGACATGATTTGGACTGATCTATTTAATAAGAGAGAGGGTCAACGAAAATATGTCAAACGGTTCGAAAAGGCGGGCTTCGAAATAGCAGACAAGGCGTCCAGAAAAGAGAGAGATTCTTTTTACAAATATTACAGTGAGAATCTTCAGAGCATCGGGGCCGAGCCATACGAGTCGCAGCATTTCGACATTCTCTTTGAGCGCCTTCCTGCAGAGATGATTAGAATGACCCTCCTACAAAAAGAGGGAGAGATCGCAGGTGGCCTGATATCACTTCTATGGCCAGCCAAGAAGACCATGTATCTCAGGTATCTAGCGTTAAATCGTGGCCTGGCCAATACCTATCATCCCCCCATATATCTGTATTGGGAGGCGATAAACCATGCATACCAACAGGGGTACCATAAGGTATGTTTCGGGAGCAGCCCGCCGGACCCGGCAGATAAGACTCATCGCATCAAGGCAGGCTTCGGTTGCCAATATGAAAAAGCAGTCGGAGGGCTCATACCCCTTAATCGCATCTACGAAGCGTTGTACTGCTCATATCGTGCCAGCAGAGATGCCTGGGCCGCCCTTGGAAGAACGAGGGTAAAGGCCTCCCAGGGCGCTGACCAAAAATGAATAGTCTCCGCACCGGAACAATCATATAATCATCATTGCGGCAAACATTGCGTACAATGCCTTGCTCATTGTATCATCTTCCTCGCTGAGATATAGACGAACAGTGAGGTCATACCATATCCCAGGATCCATGCATATCCAACACTCTCAAGGTCCCCTGTCATCAAAAATAGATAACTAAGGCCCAAGATGGTGATGCAATTGAGCAGGCTAATGACAATTAACCATTTCATTTCCTTGCGGACCAAAATGATGGAAAAATATGTCTGGAAAGGAACCATGAGGAGGCTGGATAATGCCAGCAGTTTCAATAGCCCATAGCCGCCTTCGGCATAATCCATACCCAAAAACCCCAACAGCCATTTCCCCCATAGAAAAATGGCAGCGATCAGGGGGATGAGGATGAGATATGAAGCTAACAGCGACTTACGGGTAGTCTTTTTGAGCTCCTCGCCGTGACTCCCTTCGACGAACAATTGGGTGCTGCATGCCACGGGGATGGTAAAAACTATGTTGGCAAATGAGTAGGCCATGTAATAGTTGGCTGTCTCGCTTGCGCCCAGTTGGTTTAGGACTATAAGTGGCATTATTAAGAATGGTAGACCGACCAACATGGCCGAAATATAATTGCCAGCAGAAAAGCTCAGTGAGCTCCTGACAAAGCTACGGTCGATCCCACGGATCTTTAAGCTCAGTTTTTGAAGCAGATAAAGAGAGAATATCAGGACAATACCGAGTGCCAGGACGAATGAACTAACGATACCGATGACTCCCAGACCCACCAATGGAAACAGCCAGGCCAAACGAGAGCCCATAACGATGTTCTGGATGAGCTGTAGCTTTGCCTTTCGCATAGCAACGAATGCGGATGTGGTGGTAACCACTACCGATTGTACCAACACCAACAATATGAATGGAGTTCCCCAGTTGGAGATCATACTCAAGTTTGGAGACCAGATATCGGCCGTTAGAACAAAACCCATCCCTACGACAAGGGCAACCAATGCCGTGATTATGGCCGTGCTACTGAACAAAGTGGATCTATCCCTTTCACAGAAAAAACGGGTCATCGACTGATCTAATCCCAGACGGGATATCAGAACGACCATACTTGCAGACGAGATAAGGACCGTGGAAATTCCAATGTTCTCCTTGCTGTACAAGTTCGCCGCCAGGATCCAAAAGAGCAGCCCTACTCCTGAGGAGAGGATGGAAGAGAGTATGATGAAAACGGAGTTTGAATAAAAAGAATCGGAGAGCCATCTCTGGCTCTTTCCATGATATTTTGAACCATAAATGGGTTGAACGTCGCCACCACTCTTCCCATTCATCAAGAATCCCCCTCAGCTGACCTGTACCCCTTCTGAAACGGCCTTATTTGAGCCTATGGGAAGTCAGCGATCCTGAGGCAGTTCGCCCCCCGGCTAGAACGTGATGGGAGACGGGGCAGGTAGTTGAGTATCTGGAGCATCATAGGATCTAATTCCCAGGTCCTTCCACTCTGGTCAGCCACGCCTCTTTCCACAAGAGGAAACAATATCTATCACACCTGTCGTGAAATTTACCATCGCAGAAAACTCCCTCCAAATAGATGCCCGGACTTTTTAGCTCCCTCATCTCGCCAGTGGACTCCAGTAACATCCTCTTCACCACCTTATGGACACGAAAGCGCCGACCGCAAAACTTCTTCATTTCGGGCATGAAGTAGAGTCCCTTGTATTTGCCATGGGCATCAAGGGTCGATAATATCTCATCCTCTGGACGTACCTTGACCCACTCCCCGGGTTTTAGATTAAGGTTGGCCTCAATGGCAGGCGGAGATCTTGCCGGACGTCGATTTGGCTGACCCTTATGCCCGAACATCATAACCACTGCCGATCGTGGCACCAACGCTCGAATTATCTTATGGCGCAATCGCCTATATCGGGCCAATATTGCCATCCTTCCATCAGTTGGTAAGGAGGAGTGCATTAAGGGGCCATAACATGCATTGCACCTATCCTCGCCATCCATTGTATCTCTCCCAATCGCTTTGAGATGAGTGAGCTATTAGCTCTTTTGGTGCCTCGTGCTTTGTTGAAAGAAGTGAAAGAATGGTGTCTGGGACGGCGATTGGCGACGCGTGTTGGTATGTAGATTTGATGAAGAACTCCATGTGATATTGTTTTTCACTCAACGATAGATAATGATTGGCATTTGAACAATGAGCAGTAAGTGAGCTGTCGCAACCTCATGTTCACGAAGTCAAGAACAAGTTCTGGACATGAAATGAGATGAGGAGAGCATATTTATCCAACTAAAAGAATCTCTAATCTGGCAACCTTCCAGGACTCGAAAATCATATGGTATTTAGTTCATTCGGGGCGGGCCTGCTCATAGGTAGCGATCTGATGGCTCTATATGTCTTGGCCAGATATCGTGCCATCTTCATTCGGTAGGTGTAATCCTTTTTATATTCGTACCTGGGAACGATCTCTCCCCCAAATCGTCTTTTAAACTCACTAACTCCCTCCAATGTAGGGTCCTTCTTGCATTGGAGGGTCCCTTTGAAGTACCCGCCCATGTCCAGGACGTCCAGGCCCTCCCGGACCCCATATCTTATTGCTTCCCACCATAAGAGTCGATTCACGCATGCGATCAGGTTTCGCCGTTCCTTGTCGACCTCCAATCTATTGGACGCGGCGATTATGCCTATCATCTGTTTTTCATCCTTGATAAATAGAACGCCACCTAGCAGTTCGCCCACATGCTCGGCCGTGAACAGGGCAAAATAGTCCGGAAGGGGGGACCTGATGCGCGCTATGAGCTCTTGGGGCTCGGGAAGAGGGTCAAGCTCCTTGGAAGCCCGAAAACGATCCATGAGTTCAACAAAAGCCTCGCAATTCGAGTTCCGTTTAAGGTCAATCTGTATATTCTCTGCCTTCCGGATGTCCGAACGGCACTTGCCGGCCATGTTCCTCCACACGGCCTCCTCGCCCCGGCTAAGATCTAGTATGATTGTCCGGTCCTCATAACAGTCAAAGCCTTCCGCATTGGATTTGTTGCGGAGATAACGGAATTGGACAGAGTCAACGTTTTCGACGTCGAATGGAGCGTCGCACAGGTAGAACGTTTTTGTCCTGAAACCATGGCAGATATGATCCAGCTCCAGCATATCAATACTCTACCGGATATACGATTTGAAGGTCGTTCACATATATGTTTGGAATTCTGACCAGTAGAGCCTGATGGAGGCTCGGAAGGCCAGTCAACAGCATGACTCATTATCTTATTCCTCAGGCCCTCATAAATATTTATCCAATTGTAGAAAACTATTGATACGGGCTGTTGATGTTCAATTTCTCGGGGGAAAGGAGCTAGACCCTGATGCGCAGACCATGGAGGAGTATAACAATTGATGAGCTGACAATAGCAAGATTGGGGGTCGCTATCTCCTTGCTATTTATAGCACTTCAGGTCGCCAGATTGAATCGGGCCATCTATCTCATCCCGGGATTATTATCGTTGGGCTCCTGCCTGACCTGGCTTTATCTAAGAAAGAAGGATTATAATGAACCGACCTTCAGCTCCAGGACCGCCGCCCTAATATCGGCAACGCTTTTTTTCATTCTCTTCATCGCTTCCATGATCATTCTACAAACACGTGCAGAGGTATATTCCAGGCCTCTGATCTTTTTCATTATCATTTCTTCGATGTCGGGCTTGCTCATGATCGAAATATTGTATGCGAGCAGACGATTCACCCCCTTAATATTGGCTCAGATCATACTTTTGGCTCTGACGATCTCATGGTCTCAACTGTTCCTCTTCCCCGCCGTCGTAGGAGGCGATTCCTGGTGGCATCAGTTCTTCACCAACACGATCATTGCCCAATGTCACGTGCCAGGTGAGCTTAGCTATACCAATCTACCTCTATTCCACATCCTCATTGGTTCATTTTCGATCATTTCCAGCACCGATTACAAGATCGCTTCCCTTCTAACAGTCTCGCTCATGCAGCTAGCTCTTCAAGCGGCCCTGGTCTTCCTGATGGCGAGGGAGGCATTTGGCAACTACAGGGTCGGACTCATCTCGGCCCTCTTTGTCTCATTTTCAATATATGGATCAGGCATGAGTCTGGCGCCCAATCCCACAGCCATGGCCTTCACCCTCGTACTTCTGGTTATTTTCCTATTGATGAAGAGACAGAACGTTCAGATGCTAAGCCTGGTCACCCTCCTCATCATTACGATCGTATTGATTCACTCCATTACTTCAATATGTCTGATCATAGTTTTGGCCGTAGGGCTGATGGCATCAAAGATTCCCATCCGAGGCCTGGCCAGGGCGAGGGGTTTTGCCTCTCCTGCCATTGTCCTCTTCTCCATGGTTGCCATGTTTGCCTGGTGGGCTTACGTCTCAGGGCACATCGCAGAGCTAGCCGCCCTACTGCGTGTTGGGTTCAGTAGAGATTATTTCCTGGGCCAGGGGCCTATAGAACAAATATTCGTGCCCGCCTTTGAGGAGATCTTCAACCTCATCAGCATGTTTATCTTCTTCGCCATCGGATTGATAGGTGTCCTATATTCCATCAGCAAGAGAGGCAGCCGCAATGCAGCCATCGTCGGGTCGATTGGAGTCGTCCTTTTACTTATCGGCCTGGTCTCCCTGATTACAGGCAGAGGATTGGTCGAACAAAGATGGTGGTACTACGCCCTTGTTGTCCTGACCATTCCGCTTGGGGCCGCCCTGTTCATCATATGGAGTTTGGCTACCCGAAGAGCGAGGGGGCGGTGGTCTGTCACAGCATTGTTCGCCATATTCACAGGCCTCCTGACCATGGTATCAATATTGAGCCCCGTCGCCAACATAGATAATCCCGTCCTATCTCCCCATACCAGTATCCCGATCGCATATACTGAAGGCGAGATAACAGGAGCTTCCTTTTTCTCAACGAATGCCAACGACACCATTGGCTCAGACTACGCTTTTAGTATTAGCGCCAGTAGTAGCCCGTTCTTGAATTATTATCACTATCATGGGAAGGGCATAACCTCACTGGATAGTGCGATCAAGCAACAGGCATTCACAAGCAATGGCACGGTATTAATCATCAGAACGAACATTCTCGAGGGCCCGTTTAACATGGAAAGGGGACCATATATGATGACTTATGATCTCGAGAGACTTCTATTATCCTCGGATCTAAGTAAAATCTATACAGACGGCGCAGTGAGTGGATATATTTAAAAAAATGGGAAAGGGTTTAGCCATTGTTCAAGCCGGTTCGGGACCCATGAACAGTGCGATCTTGTTACCAGAGCCGGTGCAGTTCTTGAAGATCGGCGTCGTATATGCGCTGTTCCAGGCATAGCCGAAACCGTTCCCCCTCACCACGCCGTTGTCGCTGGATACGCAATCCTCCAGGACTACGTTAATGGAGTTGGGCCATTGCTCTAGATGGAAACCATTCATCCAGGAGTTGATGGCGCTGCACCTTACCAGCAGCACATTCTCTACGTTTGTCTGCTCGCACAGGTCGAAACCACAAACGAAGTCATTTGGCCGCCCGTAGATGCCGCAGTTCAACGCCTGGCAATCCTCCATATAGATATTCTTGGTCCAGCCGCCATTGGTGCGCAGAGAGATATCCGAGGCGCCGTCCCCACCTAGCAGGAAGCCAAAGGTGTCGGGAGTGTCGGCTATGCAACGGATAAATTTGACACCGTCGATCACACTGTTCCCGCTGGTCCAGGTCCAGAATGCAGCACCGCCGCCCAGTATATGGTAGGCAGTGACATCCTGAACGAGTATCCCGCTGCTGGGGCCGGCAATCAAGATGTCCCCGTACCCAGTGGTACGGAAGTTCTTCAGGGTGACATCGGTGACACCGGGCAGCACGACCAGATGAGGCACCTCAAAGTTCAGGACAGTCCCGCTGGGACCAGGTCCATCACCAAATAGGGTCACTCCGCTGGCAGGGTTGATTTCTGCCGTGACAGTGTAGGTTCCAGCTGGCATATAGACGGACTTTCCACTCTGTTTCACCGCCCATTGCAGAGCAGCAGTGTAACTGCTACCTGTGTATGCCACTTCACCAGTAGGTGTTGTGACCTGGTTGCCGCTGACCATGAAATCATAGTCAGGGTTTGAGGCTGGTGGGGGCTCAGGGGCAATAGCCGTATAGATCATGGAGCTGGCTGAGCTCTCGTATTCGGCATCGCCTGCATAGGTCGCCATGATGGAGTATTCACCTGCCGCCGATGGCGTCATGGAATACCTGAAGGTCCCATCTACGCCAGTGGTCTTCGTCTCCACAGCCGCCCTGCTGCCATCTGGATTGGTGACCTGAATGGACACCACGGCCCCACTGATCGCCGAACCGCCGGAGGTCTTGAGAATACCAGAGATAGTCATGGCATTCCCAGTTTCTCCACCGGTAGAGCCGCTCAGGGCAATGGCCGTATCCAATTTGGCCGGCATGGGTGGCTCAACGGGCGAGGTCACGCTGATGACCTTCGCCGGGGAGCTGTCCCAGGCATAGATGTTGTTGTTCTGATCCCAGTCGCACTTGACA
>JAAYQQ010000102.1 GCA_012519255.1 Methanobacteriota archaeon
CGGTACCGAGATGCACATCAACGAGATGGCCGTTAATGCTGACCGTCTAATCATCATCACTAGCGTGGAGCCGCACTATTTTGCTGGCTACACTGGCGGACGCAAGAGCTTCCTGCCTGGCGTCGCGTCCTTCAAAACTATTGAGCAGAATCACCTCTTAGCGATGAAGAACGAGGCTCAGGCACTCGTTCTTGACGGCAACCCTGTCCACGAGGATATGATGGATGCCCTCTCTGGGATAAAGGGCAAGCCTATCTTTGCCATCCAGGTCGTACTGGACCGTCATCAGGATATCTACCGCGTCGAGGCGGGTGATCTAAACGCCTCCTTCACGGCAGCGGTGCAGCATGCTAATGAGGTGTTTTCCGTCAAGATAAAGGAGAAGGCTGATGTGGTCGTGACCGTGGCCCCCTATCCCATGGATGTCGACCTATATCAGTCTCAGAAGGCCTTGGACAATGGCAAGTGGGCCCTCAAAGAGGGCGGTACGATCATCATGGTCTCCAAGTGCCGGGAAGGCGTTGGCCATGACACTTTCCTTCAACAGCTCTCTCAGTCCTCCGACCCTAAGGTGGTCTTGGAGAATCTGGCCAAAGAGTATAAGCTAGGCTATCATAAGGCTGCCAAGATGGCCGAGATAGCGGTATGGGCTAGAATTTGGGCTGTGACCGGCCTCGATCCTGCCCTTCTGCGTCAGGCCAATATCCGGCCATTTGACTCAGTACAGGAGGCGGTCGACGCTGCCCTAAAAGACGACCCGGCGGCCAAGGTACTGATCAGCATGGACGGAAGCATCACTATTCCCAGGGTTGATTGATATGGCCAAAATCATAGATACCGATCATCTGCAGATTGCCAAGAAAGATATGATGACCTGCACCATGTGCGGGTTCTGCAAAAGTGTATGCCCTGTGTTTGAGGGAGTAGGCTGGGACTCTGGAGTGGCCAGAGGACGAATAATTCTAGCTTATGGACTTCTGCGGAAGGACATTCCGGCCGATGACTCGGTGGTTGAGGCACTCTACCAGTGCACCACATGTAAGGACTGCGAGCGTCGATGTCCCTCCAAGATCAAGGTTGTGGATGTGGTCGAGCGCGCCCGCAAGGATCTCGTTAAGGCTGGCTGCATGCTTCCCAAGCACCGAAAGGTGTTAGAGAATATCTTGAGCAAAGGTAACCCCTACGGGGAGACTCGTTCGATCCCAGAGGTCCTGGGGGAGAAGCCTCACAAGGCCAGAGTCGGATATTTCGCTGGATGTACTTCCGCTTACCGCAACCCAGAGATCGCCCGGGCTACACTATCTATATTAAGAAAGCTCGGCGAGGATTATACCGTACTAAATGAGACTTGCTGTGGCTCGGTGATGGGGCGGGTTGGGCAGAACAAGGATGACCTCATTAGGCAGATGCGTCGAAATATCGATGCCATCAGCGAACAAGGTGTCGAGGAAGTAATCTTCTCCTGTGCAGGTTGCTATCGTATGTTCAGAGAGGATTATCCCAGGTATGTTGATGTGCCGTTCAAGGTCAAGCACATCTCTGAATATCTTGCTGAGAAGGACATTAATCTCAAACAACTCGACAAAAAGATAACCTACCATGATCCCTGCCACCTTGGCCGCCACTTGGGCGTGTACAAGGCACCGCGGGATGTTCTGGCCAAGGTGCCGGGGGCTGAGTTCAAGGAGATGACCAAGAACTCTGCTCAGTCGAGGTGTTGTGGTGGTGGAGGAGGTGTCCGCTCTGCCTACCCGGAGCTTTCGGAGCATATAGCTGGCAGGAGGGTTGACGAAGCCGCCTTCGCTGATGTGTTGGTGACATGCTGTCCATTCTGTGTAAATAACCTTCGAGCCGGCAAGGGTGAGTCAGATGTCGAGGTATGTGACCTCGTAGAGTTGGTGGACCCGCTCTTATGAATACTGTCATCAGGGTAAGGAACTATCGTAATACTGAGGAGGCGCTTGGAGACATCGCCTCTTTCCACTTGCCTCACCTTCCATTATCTGTCTTGCTCTACGGCACGGTGATAATGGCCGAGGGGGCCGTTAACGACCTCCGTGCCCTTGCTTACGCGTCTAGAGATCTCGATGCCAAGGTATACTCGGGCCGGCACAGCGGGCGGGATGCATTGCTCATAGTGCTCCCTCATATGGACACCCTGTCTGGTCTACTGCCTGATCAGGACTCCCCACTGATTCGTTGTATCAATGACTACTGGTACGACCGCGAGACTGTGATACCCACTGCCCAGGGAGTCATACGGGCCAATGGTCCCATGATCATGGGCATCCTCAATGTCACGCCCGACTCATTCTCCGATGGGGGCAAGTATTTCGACCATGATGCTGCCTTTGCCAGGGCGGAAAGTATGGTGGAGGAGGGCGCAGATATAATTGACATAGGGGGCGAATCGACCCGGCCTGGGGCGGCCCCCGTGAGCACGGAGGAGGAGCTTTCTCGCGTGGTCCCGATAGTGAAGAGGATATCATCCTCGCTCAATGTGCCCATATCGGTGGATACCATGAAGCCGGAGGTGGCCCGGGCGGCAGTGGAGGCAGGTGCGGCCATAATCAATGATATCTCTGGGCTTAACGATCCCGATATGGTCGCTGCGGTCGCGGAGACAGGCGCGGCGGCGGTGGTTATGCATATGCGTGGTCGGCCCGCCACAATGCAGAACGATGTCGTGGCATCTACCTATGGTGACGTCGTCGCTGATGTGATGTGGTACCTTCATAATCGTATCGAGGTCGCCGAGGATGCTGGGGTGTCTCGGGAACGCATTATTATTGATCCAGGCCTGGGCTTCGGAAAGACGTTCGATCACAATCTAGAACTGCTAAGGAGATGCCGGGAAATGCGTTGCCTGGGCCAGCCGGTGTTGATAGGGGCCTCTCGCAAGCAGTTTATCGGTCACCTGGTTGGTGCAGTAGCGAATGAACGTACTGGTGGCTCGGTAGGTGCGGCATTGGTAGCCGCAATTAATGGGGCAGCCATAGTGCGCGTGCACGATGTTAAAGAGACTGCTCAGGCTCTCCGCGTCGTCACTGCAATAACCAGGGGCGCCTAGAGCACGTACGACCATACCCAGAGGGCGATAAGGGCGACGATGGCGATGGCATAGAAGAACATCGTCTGACGCCTAGCTCTTTTCTCTCCTGCCTCTTTCTCCTGCAAGCACTTCTCAGAACAAAACTCCTCGTCGGTAGGCATGGGATTGTCGCAGTTGATGCAATGGTAGTGTTCGGGAAGGCGGATATTCATGCTATTGTCCAAATGTTTCATGATTACTTATCACTAGTCATGGGCAAGCCGGAAAGGTGGTGATTATTGTTATTCAGGGAATATAGGCGCGCTCCTTTAGCCCATGCTGTGGGTGTGACAATTTCAATAGCATAATTATGATGAGCACACTGGCCTCACCAATATCAGTCCTCTGTCCCAGTACTCTCACAATTAAGGGATGATCGCGAGAGGATATTGCGCAATGACTGCCGGGGAATCTCCCTGTGAACCCCATTATATTGGCCAGATGCCCCATTGCTGCCATGGCAAGCGTGCACGTTCCCCAGTCTTTTCTAAAATGTTGATGTAGCGATATGATAGCGTTGCGCTTTTGATGGAGAAGCCCACAGCATATCTGCATTTTTCTTAGGACAAGACGAGATTTTATCTATAGCCGAAGGATTGTCTGAACTCATGTGGAAAGTCCTGGGAAAGAGTGCTTTGACGGTCACGGTGGGAACGACCTGGCAGGAGAGAGTGACTGAACTATCTAATGGCGAGAAGGACGCCGATCGGTTCATGGCACTCATGGAAGAAGCGGACCTGCGTTATTTTTATGACACCATCAAGGATATTCATACATTTCTACTAAGGTTCGATCCACACACCGATATCGAAGATCTAGAGTTCGTTCACGATTTTATCCTCAAGGTTCACGCCGCTTCAAAAGAGCCTGTAGTGGAATTCGGTGGCGAGCCTCAGCAATTCACCGTGGTCATCACGGCAGAAGAGGATTCAGATATATACGATAATGAAGAATAGATTTAGAATTGGGAGCTGAGTCAGGAATCCGATCCAGCAGGATTTATGTTATGCCTGCAGGACAGCTCCTGTAGACGTGCCCTCAGCTCCCACGCTTTTAGTGGGCGGAAGGAGATATTATGCTGGACTGGATGCCTCTTCGATTAGGCTGCCCAGCCTCTCTTCGCCCAGGGCAGGGTCGCCGTTCTGGGCCCGAGCCCATTGCCGAAGCTTGTCCAGTGCCCGGCCCTGCTCAATGATGCTGCGAGCTCTCTCTGTCCCCTCAACAAGATCTGAGGCCCGTCCCATCATGCACAGTAGAGGTGCGGCGTTGAGGCATACGATATCTTGACGGGGCCCACGCTCCTCTCCGCCGAGCACGCGAAGGAATCGCCGTATCTCAAGTTCCCGATCGTTACTGGACAGAATATCCTTCTCTGTGGCGACCTGCAACCCTAATTCCTTTGGAGTTAGGGTGTAGTTGCGTATGGAGCCGTCCTTGTCCAGCTCGGAAACCGCTGTGGAACCAAGGGTGGATATCTCATCCATCCCCATTGTGCCATCGGCATTGGATCCATAGAATACCATTGCCTTCTTGAATCCAATCTCTTTCATGGTAAGGATGGTGGGCTCTATCATTTCTTTGGAATAGACGCCTCGGGCGCCATATTTGGGTAGAGCTGGATTGGCCAGAGATCCAGAGATGTTGAGAATCGTGCCAAACCTGATCTGAGAGAGGATGCGACCTAGTGCAGCGGGATGGACCTTGGAGCTTGACCCATTGAATATGCCGATACCAACGGTCTCGATCGATCGCTTTACCATCTCCACGTCACACTCCACGTCTACTCCTACCGCTTCGAGCATATCTACAGTTCCGCAGCGAGAGGTGATGGCCCTCGCACCATGCTTGGCTATGATAACTCCGTCAGCGGCGGCCACCAATGCGGCAGCGGTAGAGATGTTAAAGGTCTTCAGGGAATCCATGCCCGTGCCGCTATTCTCGGCCAGAGGTCCGCTCACATCAGGTGTAACCTTAACGGTATCGATCTCATAGATCGCTTCCCATGATCCTGCAATCTCCTGTGGCGTGGCCCCCTTGGCAGTAAGGGCAGCTAGGAAGGCGCCCTGCTGAAGATCTGGCTGTTCGTTGAGGAGCACTTGTCGGAACATATCCTTTGCCTCCTCGCGAGTGATGTCCTTGCCGTTGATGAGATCGTTTAACTTCATCCCGAATTGTCTAAGCTTCTGTTCCATAATCTAACACCTCTAGAATCGTGTGACCACGCACTTGAGGCCATCCCGACGCTCGATGTGTCGGAAGCCCTCATTCAATCGCTCCAACGAAGTCTCCATAGTGATTAGCTGGTCAACTGCCACTCTCTTTGACGATATGAGGTCCAAGGCCTCGTGATCCGACCCACTGGTGCAGCCGTAAGCGCCTATCATAGAGAGTTCTCGGTAGTGTATCTGGTTAAGATCGAGGGGGCGAACTGGGTTGGCGCGGGGGAGCCCGGAGAACAGGCAAATCCGCCCCCGGGGAGCCATTGCCCGAAGAAGAGAGGGAACGTCTGCTGCGGGAGTGGCCAGGATAGCCACGTCCGCCCCCCTTCTCCCAAAGGCGGCGTAGGTATCCGCTTCGATATTGTCGGAGGGCTCCAGTGCCTCTTCCGCCCCAATATCCAAGGCCAGCTTTCGACGATCCTCTCTTGGCTCTACTACTACCGCGTGGGCGCCCCGGGATCGTGCCAGCATGGTATGGAGCAAACCCATCGGTCCCGCCCCGATCACGAGGACAGCAGCATCCTCCCCGACGTCGCAGAGGTTCTGAGCATGGACGCAGCAGGCCAGTGGTTCAGTGAGCGTAGCCTCTCGGGAGGGAAGTCCTGAAGGGATGATGTTTACGCCCCGGCGAGCACATTCTGCAGGTACGGCCATGAACTGGGCGAATCCGCCGTCACGATTGAAACCCAGCACGCCCTGCTCGGGGCAGAGATTATCCCGACCTGTCTGGCAGGACGGGCAGGTGCCGCAGGTCAGTCCTGGCCACACCTGTATACGTTCCCCTTCTGGGAGCTCGAGCGCAGGGTCTGCCTGGATCACCTTCCCCACAACTTCGTGACCGAGGATGCGCGGATAAGATAGATCACGGTGACCCTCTCGGGCCATCTTAATGTCTGAAGGACATATTGCGCATGCCTCTACCTTTATAAGGGCACCTCCGCTCGGGCAGTCCGGTTCTTCTACCTCTTTTATCGAAAGCTCTCCCGGTGAGCTCAAGACTGCTGCTTTCACACTCCATACCTCAATTAATTGGATGATATATCCAATTGTTTTGAGAGAAAAGAATGATATATTTATGATTTGCCGGGCCTAAAATGAAGTTGGATGCATCATCCAACTTTACCCATGTGTTGGATGCATTGCCCCTTTGACCGGGCTCTCGATCAATTCTCCAGTCCGTCGAACGATATATGTGCGAACAGGGGCTGCCACCCCCGCTCTTTTTGATGCAGTCTCAATAAGATTTCTCAGACCGCTGCAGCAGGGAACCTCCATGTGCACTATTGTAATATCTTTGATATCGTTCCCAGATAGGATATCTGCGAGTTTGCTCACATATTCTTCCCTATCATCGAGCTTGGGGCAGCCTATAACTGTCACCCTCCCCCTGATGAGGTCGGGATGCATGGTTGCGAAGGCGAAAGCGGTACAATCTCCAGCCAACAGTAGGCGAGCGCCATTGAAATAGGGCGCCTGGGCATTCACCAATCGCATCTGAATGGGCCAGTTGGTAAGCTCTGAGCCGCTCTTCCCAGACGATCCCATCATCTCCATTGGCTGTAGGACCATTGCGGAGGCGGAAGGACAGCTCGCGCCTTTCCTTGTTGTGGCATGTGCCATGGCAGCCTCCTCATCGAAAGGGTTCGCTTCTCGTTCTATAATGTGGAGAGCATCCTGTGGGCATTCTCCAAGACATGCGCCCAAGCCATCGCAGAAACTATCCCTAATCACTTTGGCCTTTCCATCAATGATCTCGATGGCGCCCTCTGCGCAGGCCTCCACGCAACGGCCGCAGCCATCACATTTGGACTCGTCGATCTCGATGATCTTTCGGACACTCATACGCTCACCCTAGCTGCATGAGTCACTGTGTGAAATAAAGAATTTGCTGAGCCTATATATCGTTTCGAAGAAATGCCAGCATGGTTGCTACAAATCCCTTTATTGTGAGAAATATCTTTAGAATATCTATTCTGGCGTGAGTCGATAAGTCGAGGAGGCACATCTTCGAGAGGGAAAAATACTGTTCATGCATTCTGTCCTGTTCTTCTCTTACTGGGAGTTACGAGTGCGCCTTCACAGGCCCCCACGCCCCAGCCCATAAGCAAGGGCGTTCACTCTCCTTCAAACATGTGTGATGGTAAGGTTATTCTTACTCTGCCGTCATTCATGCCCATGCCTCCCACCGCTGTAAAGAATATCGTGATACACAATCCCGCCACTCTTGAAGTGGTGGGTGAGCTGAGGTCCAACTGTCCCGAGGACCTTCCTCAGATCATTGCAAGGGCCCGCCAGGCTCAGGAGGAGTGGATGAGGATGCCGCTGAGGGAGCGCAGGCGGAAGATGCGATGCCTGCAGGAATACGTTGCCACCCACATCGACGAGCTGTCCAAAGTGATCTGTTCGGAAACTGGCAAGCCCCGATTGGAGGCAGTAAATACGGATCTCCTGTGTGCCCTCAGCACGGTGATGTATTCGGTGGAGAGGATGGAGAAGCTATTCCGCCCTCGCAGAGTGGGTTTTGGGGGACTGGGCCCCATGATGCAATATCTGGGCCGACGTTCTTACATTCAGCCTCGGCCAGTGGGAGTGGTGGCCATTATAGCTCCTTGGAACTACCCAATAGGGATACCTTTTTCCCAAGCGGCCATGGCCGTGGCGGCCGGCAACGCGGTGGTTCTGAAACCCTCATCTCATACGCCATTCTGTGGCCTAGAGGTAAGGAAAGCCTTCATCGCTGCGGGTGTCCCAGAGAATTTGGTTCAGGTCGTAGTAGGTAGCGGCGCCACGATCGGTCATGCCTTGGTTGGTTCGGCAGTTGACAGGATAATCTTCACCGGCAGCACCGCTGTAGGGAAGGAGATCATGTCTTTGGCGGCCCAGCGCCTGACGCCTGTCACTTTGGAATTGGGGGGCAATGATCCCATGATCGTGATGGCGGATGCTGATCTGGAGAGGGCGGCACACGCCGCCGTCTGGGGCGCCTATGTCAATGCCGGACAGACCTGCGTGTGCGTTAAGAGGATCTATGTGCAAGAGAGAGTGTATGAGCGTTTCCTTGAACTCTTCAAGGATGGCGCCCTGAGGGTAAAAATAGGCTATGGATGGGATGATCCTTCGGTGGGAATGGGGCCTCTCATCAATGCCGCCGCGGTAAAAGATATGGAGGCCCAGGTGGCTCGGGCAGTGGAGCAGGGCGGCAAGGTGCTATTTGGAGGAAGAAGGCCGGGGCTCAAGGGCCACTTCTTCGAACCCACTGCCATTGTTGATGCACCACAGTCTTCTGATATAGTTCAACAGGAAACGTTCGGCCCCATAGTCACCATCCAGAGGTTCCGTGATGAAGAAGAAGCCATTGCCATGGCCAACGACTCCTCTTATGCATTGTCTGGCTCAGTATGGACCTCTGACCTGGCCAGGGGGCGCCATATGGCCGAACGGATGAGTGGTGGAACAATCGATGTCAACAATATGGGCTACACCTTTGGACTGGCCTCTACTCCATGGGGAGGCAGCCGGGACAGTGGTTTTGGCCGAACCCATGGCGAAGAGGGCTTCTCTGAGCTTCTGGAGCCACACCACGTTCATGTAGACAAGGGGCGGTTCCGCAGAGAGTTATGGTGGTACCCATATGATCGAGAGGGTCTAGAATTGTCCAGAGGCTTCTCCGAGATCACGTTCCAGCGACGGTATCTCAAGGTCTTTCCTCTCATCCCTCGGTTCCGTCGCAGGCTTAAGGGAAAGTGAGGAGAGGGTGACCTTACCGGCAGGCTCCCTTCCCTGCTGGCGCGGACAGTGTGACGAAAGCATCATCTAGATAGGAAACGGTTCCCGCCCATGGACTCTCCAGTCCTGCTTGGTCTGATCGCCGGTCTCCTCACCACTGTCGGCTTTCTGCCCCAGATTATCAAGGGGCTTCGCTCCAGGAGCATGGAGGATGTCTCTCTGCTCATGCCAGCATTGATCGGCGTAGGAATGTTGCTTTGGCTCATCTATGGCATCTGGCTAGATAGCTTGCCCATAGTCTTGTGGAACGCTGTGGGCTTTTCACTCAACATGATCATATTGGTACTGGCATGGAGATACCGTGGGTGTAACTGTGAAGATTAATGCCCTCACTGGCGGTACGCTCACGAAAGTCGCCCTGTTACAAGGATAGGGAAATGGAGAAGATCAAGATGAGCCACATGGCGGCTATAGGGTGCGACATCAACGACACGCCTCCCAGATCAATCAGGTGCTGACTCGCCCCTGCAATGGTAATTGTATATCACAGGATCAATGGAAAATGATGATAGAATACCGTGACCTTGGAAATACGCTTGAGTGTCAGTCTACTTTCCAGGTTTTCAACTTCGTGAAGACTCTCACTCTACTGGCCACGCGTTTCTAACATTGCTCTCTTATCTATATAATCCGTTTAGCGTCACATTATTCTGAGCCGTAAAGGGTGGCCATGATGGACGTTGCATCAATAATGATCAATGTGGGCCCTTGCCCATCTTATTAATAGAATAAAAAAATAAAATGATAGTAAGAAGTTTGCGCGTATGGCGCTGGGCCACACCTATAGCATGTCGCGCTTCTTCAGCACCACATAACCGAGCAGACCTATGGCGGTCCCGAAGAGTAGGGCCGCTACTACCACGGTGAGCTGGGAGGCACCGGCGCCAATCATGCCCGCGGTGGGCACATAAGGCAGTTGCCCCGAAGCGTCAGCGCCTACGACCAACATGCGGCTGGTGTTGAAGACCTTGCCCTCATCATCAACGATGGTGAGCGCAACATCGTAGCTCCCATTGGCATATTTGTGCACAGGCGCAGACTCAGTCGAGGTGTTACCGTCCCCGAGATCCCACCTTGCCTCCGTCACGCCTGTGATGGACAGGTCGGTGGTATAGTGGAGAGTGAAGGTATTATCGCCCAGGTCTGTAGCCGAGATCTGGACTGGTGATCCAGAAGTGTTGGCCTGAACCGAGAGAGTGTATCTCTGATACACCGTACCCTCGTCTGCGGTGGCGGCGATACTGACCTCGTAATCGCCCGGAACCGTCGGGACTCCGCTGACCGTTCCGTTAGCCTCATCGAGCTCCAAGAAGGGAGCATCCGAGGTAAGAGATAGGGTGGCGGGTCTGGAGGTCTTTACCTCATACTCGTAGGTATGCCCCACGGTCGCCTCAGCAATGGGTGTCGAGACGAACTCTAGGGATTTCCCGTTGTAGGCTGGACGGGGGACGGGAGCATCGCTGCTAACTCCCCCAGAGTATGGATATCCATCCGTACCGGTCAGGACCATTGCTGTTATGGCCTGTCCGCCAGCGTTCCAGATGGCCTGCTCGCCGAACTCATACCTTACCAGAGGATAGACGCCATTGTAGGCTAGCTCACCCCACAGGAGGGGCTTGCCTTTCTCTCTGGCCCACTGCTCCGGTGCTTCGAAGTTGTACGGATCGGTATTGCTGCCATAGTAGTGGCGGTGCAAGATCTCGAACCCGGTGTCACCAGTGACTAGGTTGAAGTCTGCCTGGTTCATGCCGAACATTTGACCGAAACCCGCGACACCCATGTTACGGGGATGGGTGGAGACACCAGCGGTAGCATCCGCGATGGCATTGGCCCAGGTGTTGAACCGGACCTTGTCACTGCCCCAGTAGGCGGCGTGGATCTTGTCGTGATCGGGCTCATTGAACATATCATACATGGCAATGGAATCCCAGTCCTCCAGCTCGACCATGATGTCCTTCGCGAAGGCTAGGTAGTTGGCGAAGGCCTGAGAGTTCGGATCGAACACAGTCCCGCTTCCACGGTAGTCGAAGGTTGGGTACTCCTGAGCACCAGCTATACAGAAGCTCAGCCACACTCCGTGGTACTGGGCATAGTATGCCATGCTGTGGAGCAGGTCGAAGAACTGCTCCCTGTGGTCGGCCCACGCATTATAGGAGAGCCCAGAGCCCCATTGGTCATGTGGACCAATGCGTACCAGGTTAACGTCGTAGCTTGCCATCTGAGCGAAGTACTGGTTCCAGAACGCATCTGGAGTATCGTTCGGGGTCACAGGCATACGAGCGCCTGTGTCTGGCCCGTTGAAGACGGAAGTCCAACCAGCAACGCCATGGTTGCCGTTGATGTAATTTTCAATGGCGAAAGCGAGCGCGGTGGTGTCGCACACTCCAAAGAATGGTTCATCGGGCTTGACACCATCGACAAGGATGTCGGTGCCGGAAACGGTCACCCTCCCTATGTCAGGGGAGGGGGATGCCGCTACGGTTGTAGGGCTAGTTATGAGTAGTGCACTCATCCCCAGCAAGCTGAAGATAGAGAGCACTGCGACTAATTTAGTCATTGCTTTTCTCATTACGCATCCCTCTCTGCTTGACAGAGTTAAATCGTCAAAACCCGGGCATCCTTGAGGTGATTTTGCATCCGATTATCTTATTTGATAGCCAAAAGAGAGGGTACTGGATGCGGAAAATAATTCTTTCTATATGTATAAAAACGTGCGATGCGATAGCATCTCTACATATTGATAATAATGGTCATCAACAGAAAATACAAAGACGTTTTATTCGTCGGCGTGAGTCGCTGATGCAACATCCGCAAATTGTCTCCCAACATCGAC
>JAAYQQ010000103.1 GCA_012519255.1 Methanobacteriota archaeon
AGCATCAAGGCAACGTTGGGAATCCCAGTGATCAATAGGGGAGTAGAGGAGTGTCTTGCTAGAGAACACATCATCTGCATCATCAAGAGAGCGTCCTTCCGCCCGCCGCCCGAACCCACCGTCATGCTTCTTTCCGACAACGGCGTGGTGCTAGGAGAGGAGATACTGCCGAGTAAGAAGAAGGAATTCATGGCCAACAATGAAGAAGAGATCATCTGGCTTTCCGAGGAGTTCGTAATGTACCCTAGTCGAGTGGGCAACAAGAAGGAGTATTTTGTCATGCCCCCGGTGTCATTTATAGAAGTAGAGGAGCTGGGGATGGAAAACGTAGTATCCTGCTCCCCCTCTGCCCCTGCAGATATGATGCTTCGCCAGATGCATGGTCTTGAAGATAACCCCCGGTTGGCCTCCATCCTGGTCGGTTTTGATCCACCCAATGGCGTCGAGATTTGAATTAATTACACAATTACTTATCTCGCCGGCCTCGCGCCTGGCAGTACTATTTTTTCTAAATAATAATGCGTTCGACTTTATGCGTACGCATCTTTAGATTAGTGTCTGGCAGCACTAGTGCATTGTTTTGCAACATCGCTACAGAGTATCAAAACAGATGACTTTGCTCATCCGAGAATATAAAAAGGTAAAGGGAAGGGGTTTGGGTTGCCTTATCCGGGATCATCCCGCGCCTGAAGGAGTTATGCTGGAAATGGCTTCCTGCATGTCCGCGTATTGCTCGCGGATACGGTACGCCTCTTTCAGCTTATCCTTCAGGTCTCTGTCGCCAGTGGATTCCTCACGGTACTCTTCCGGCTTGGCAGGCTCGAGAGTGGATACATCATAGTAGAGGTTGGTAGTGTCCAGGAGTGCCCAGGTCTTGCCTTCATCTTCCATGAGTTCCTCTATCTTACCCACCGAACCGGTGTTTCGGTACTTGGCAAGGTCTCCAATCTGCATGGCGATCACTTGGCGGGAATGATAATGGTTCTCTCACCCGCAGGCATGAACTCCCTGAGGGCGCCCCGGCCGAACTCCTTCGTGATGTTTCCGAAGTCGAACGGTAGGTTCTTGTCGGCAAATGCGACCTTGATCAGCGGGCTGCAGGCGAATGCGTCGCCGCGGGCCGCGTGGGAGGCCGCCGCAATACCGGCGTAACCGCTCAGGTGACCGACGTTCATGGCGTAGTTCGGGTAGTTCGGACCCCTCAGCTCGAAGGGTAGACCCTCGTCGCTCCTGTAGGAGAACGAGTTAGCCGCACCACACATATCCTGCAGGTCGTATCCATAGAAGCCTAGGCGGCCCCATCTCTCCCGGTGCTGGAGCATAGAGAGATACCATCCGTTGACACCGAAGTCGGAGTTACCAGTGGCCATCGCACAGGCGATACCAGTGGCAGCAGCAGCTACGGTGGCACGCTGGGACCCACCGAAGTGAGCCTCCATAGCGGCGGGGTACTTCTCATACATCTCCATAGCGTAGGAGTTAACCTCAGTGCCGAGCTTGTCCATCAGTTCCATGGAGGGCTGGCTCTTACACATGCCACCATACTTCGACTTGACGAGGTCGATGGCCCAGTAAGTGTAATCCTCCAGGATGTCATCAGTGTAAGCTGCAGTAGCATACTGAGTGAAACCGACACCGCCGGACATGTACGAACCTAGGTAGATCTGGTCATAGATGACCGCACCAAGAGCAACAGCCTCCAGCGCAGCCCTGACTGGATCGTCGGGGTAGAGACGGAGAGACTGTACCATATCAGCAAGGAATCCGAATGGAATTCCGCCTGGCTCGTTAGGTCCGCGGGCTCTCCTGGCGGGCATCATGGTACCCATCGAGACAACGGCTCCATGCTTGGCAGCATAGGCAAAGTCCGCAATAGCGGCCTCACCGGCAGCCAGACGGTAGGAGCTGATGTACGACATCGAGAGCTGCAT
>JAAYQQ010000104.1 GCA_012519255.1 Methanobacteriota archaeon
CCGCCTGTGTCGAGCTTGATTGTGAATTTACAATTAAAAGGTTTGTAGTGACTTACTTCACCGTTTCCAGCTGGCTTATTATATTCCAGATCTGCGTCCTGCCGTGAAGCGGGATGTTCGGATCATTGGCCAGCTCGTCCAGTATGGATATAGCGCTGGCTGCCCTGACATCCATAGCATCAGTAGGATGGAGGAGGCGCCCCTTGGCATCGGTTGCCCCCCGCCGGATATTTCGTGGGACCGAAGTATCCTCTGCCAACTGATCTAATACGTCCATTATTTGCTTGAGTTTGGTGTTGTCTACCATAGTTCACACCTCCCGACGCTGCGGTAAAGGTATCTTCACTTGTTGGTGCTGGCGGCCAGGGCGGGCTCAGCCTCGCTGCTGCACTCCCCGCCCTCCTTGAAGGTCGTGACCACCATGGCGGTCTTCGATTCTTTCACGCCTGGAATAGAGGATATGGTTTCCACCAAGAACCTCTTGAGCTGAGGGTAGGTCTGAAACTTCACCACGGCCACCAGATCGGTGTCTCCCGTGACGAGATACAGATTCTCTACATTGTCATGTTCAGAGATGGCCTCAGCTATCACGTCTGCATCCTTGGTCTCCACCTTCATATGGATGATGGCAGCGACCTGCTCCTCTCCGAAATAAGAGGAGATGACTGAATCATACTCCGACCTCTCCTTGTTATGCATCATAGCACCTCTTAAAGGGGTTTAGGAAGAGAAATACCATTAGGCTGATAGCCACATATGTTATTATGTATTAACTAGGGAAAAGGCCTTAACCAGCAGTCTCGAACTCTTCCTGGAGGTCAATGATCACCTGTTCGAGCACTTCCTCAAGTGCGGAACTGCGATACTCCCTTAGGCCACCTATCTCGCTCTGTACCTTGGCTATATACTCGTTGTTATCTTTTATGAACTCAACGTTGCAGAGAGTCTCTTCCATCGTTCATACCTCGAGCCGTACATCTGTGACAGATGACTGCAGGGCGAATACGACGATGTCTATATATTGATTTTCCCCGACCTTAACGCTATATGCTTCCTGGATAGAGCATAGGGCCTCAAACTCGCTCCAAAATCTTGTCCATGAGATAGGCATCCCTCCTTCGGCCGTAGTAATCCTTCAAGATGCCCTGTAGCACGAATCCCCGGCGCAAATATAGATTCATAGCCGCGACGTTGATCACGCTTACCTGGAGCACCAGGCGCCTGTTGCCTCGTGCGAGGGCCCTCTCTTCTATCTCATCCATTAGTGCGGAGGCGATCCCGCGTCCCCGATACCTTGGAAGAACTCCAAGTGATATTATCTGCGTTCCTTCCTTGCCATGGCAAATAGCTGCTGAACCTAGCACCTCTCCCTCTTCGGCCAAGAGGACGGTGAAATAATCCTCTGCGAGCATACCCTCTAGAATCTCTCGGGAATACCTCTCCCTGTTGAAGCACGCCCTTTCTATGGCCATCACTATCTCTATATCTTCCAGACCTGCCTCGCGGATGCTCACGACCCCACCTATCGGAAGGCCGCGATATTTCATTTACTCTATCGATAGGAGAAGTCGGCATGCCCATGGAGATCAACACTCAAAGGGGCCCAAGGCATCCACTCATTTTGCATGTCCGCGAGATAATCCTAAGAGCGAGAATCCCCGGCGATCATAGGCCGGTACCTCCCTGGCCGGATTACATCTCACAGACCTCATTCTGCGATGAGAAAACATCCGCGTCTTGCCCCCATAATAATGAATCTCGTGCAGGAGCGGTCTTGGACGAACGATGAGTGATGAGTCCCCAAGAAGATCTCAACACTGGCACGGTGCCCTCCGTGGACTCGGTCAAGAGTTTATTCTAGAGCATACTTGGCGATGTGGATCAACAGATCATACATCCCCTCAAGCTCCCCTATCTCGACGAACTCATCGGGGGCATGTGCAAGCGGAGGATCTCCGGGACCACAGATGCATATCCGTGGATTCACGGCGGCATACTTGGGCGCTTCTGTGGCGTAGGGCACAACCACGGGCTCGGTGCCCAGGAAGCGCGTTAGTTCGGCCACGATAGGGGAGGAAGCATCGAACTCGAACGCCTCAACAGTGTGATCAACGTTCATGGTATACGACTCGCCTCGTAGCTGGTTAAGGATTATATTGTGAATGTCCAGAGGGGTCTGAGGGAGTGGGAAGCGCACGTCTACCTCCATGGTGCAGCGGTCCGCTACCACATTGTTCTTGATGCCTCCCTGGATGGTGGAGAAGCAGAGAGTTATGTCGGTGGGTCGCTGGGAGGACGTCTCAGCGAGGTCAAGGAGCCGGTCCATGCAGTAGTGCATCTTGAGGATGGCATTCTCTCCCAACCAGGGCTGGCTGGAGTGGACGGCCTTTCCATGTGTGGTCAGTCGGAACCGGAAGATCCCCTTCTCGCGGTATGCCGGACACAGGCCGGTAGGTTCCCCAATAATGATACCTTTGGCCTGGCGAACAGCCTCCTCCCTTATGAGGGCCGCTACCCCATTCATTTGCTCCTCTTCGTCAGTGGTAAATGCCACCGCCACCGGGACCTCTTCTTGAACGAGGGTCCCGGCCGCTTCGATCATGGCAGCGCAAGCGCCTTTCATATCGGCGGCACCGCGACCATAGATGCGCGACCCCGCCCTCTCGCCCTGCGCCTTGGTCCATCCAGAACCTATGGGCACGGTGTCTAGATGGCCGGAGAAGAGCATCCCCCTCTCATGTCCATAGGTCGCGAGTAAGGCAGGCGTCTCCTTGGGACCAACCACCTTAACATCGAGGCCCGCCTCAGAGAGCCGATTTCTAACGTAGGAGAGGATAGGTGTGGGATCATGGTTGAGATCGCTCTCTATGGCCATGAGGTCCATTAGAGTGGAGACCACATCCTCTTTCAGCCCCTCACCCCTTCTTGATGAACGGGGGCGTTACTATCTTCGCCCCTACCCAGCTATTCCTTAAGCCTATCTCTACTTCCTTCCCCTCTATAGCATAGTCTGCAGTGACATATCCCAGGGCTATGCCTCGATTTAGAATGGGAGATAGTGTCCCCGAGGTGACCTTGCCAATAATTTTGCCATCTGCTCGTATTGGATGGCCCTGGCGTGGTATTCTTCTACCCATAAGCTCAATCCCCACCAGTCGGGGAAATGATCCTTCCTTCTGCCTAAGAAGGGCCTCCCGGCCAACGAAGGCGTGGTCCCACTTGATGATCCATCCAGGGCCAGTCTCCAGGGGAGTCTGGGCGCCATCGAAGTCGGTGCCAGATAGCAGAAAACCCATCTCCAGTCGGAGGAGGTCCCTCGCTCCCAGCCCGCATGGCGTGATGCAATCCACTTTGCCCGCGGCCATGAGCGCGTCCCAGATTGGCACGGCCACGGCGGCGTCTACCAAGATCTCGAATCCATCCTCGCCGGTGTAGCCACTTCTGGTAACATAGGCGAGCACCCCTTCAGAGGGAGGCGACACGTCTATTATATCGGCGAGGAAGGCTCCACCCTCCGGGGCCTCCACGTTAAGCACCATGAACGCCCCATGCATCCTTCTCAACCCCGCCACGTCCGCATCGGTGAGCCGTTGCAGGATAGCCGCTGAACGAGGTCCCTGAAGGGCCATGCAGGCAAGGCGCTCCGAGACGTTTATGACCCTGGCGTCAACATGTTCCTCGATCCATTGGCATATCTTTGGAGTGGTTGAGGCGTTGGGTATCTGAAGATACGTGCCGGGGAGTATTTGGAAAGTGATGACATCATCCTGGGTCCTTCCCTGTTCGTCGAGAATGTGGGCGTAGAGGCCCCTGCCCACGGAAAGTCCTTTAATGTCGTTGGTGAGAATGCCACGAAGCCCCTCCTCAGCTCCTTCTCCCTGGATGATTATATCTCCCATGTGAGATATGTCGAACAGTCCTGCTGCGTTCCGTACCGCCCGGTGTTCTTTAAGGATACTGGTATACTGTACAGGCATCTCCCACCCCGCGAAGTCGATCATACGCGCGGATAAGGCAAGGTGGGTGGAGTATAGAGGGGTCCGCTTCATTGGGCCCGAGTAGCTCTCCGGGTGTCTAAAAGGATTTCGACGACATCCAGGGGGCGGCGAGGTTGTGAAATATGGCCTTGGCGATGTCGATTCCATGACCGTCCGCAGCATAAGCCCTCTTGACGGGACCCTGATCGAGGAACTGAATGAGACCACCCCTGCTGAATTGAAGGAGGCCTTGGGACGGGCCAGAAGCGCCCAGCAGGAGTGGTATCGTGGCACCTCCCGACAGGAGCGCATTGACATGCTGCGAGAGCTGGGTAAAACATGTCAGGGGGCTCAGGAAGAAATGGTCGACCTGATCCATAGAGAATGCGGCTTCCCCAAGGCGGCCATCGCCGCCTCCTATAAGGGTGCGGTCAATGGCATCGAGCACTATGTCCAGGAGTATGAAGGCTGGAGCGAGGACTTCCCGCTGAACCCGAAGTCCTGGAAGGACACCACTGCACGCGTGGAGCGGGTGCCGCATGGAGTCATCGGGCAGATCGGCGTATGGAATTTTCCCTTCTGGCAGACAATGATCTCTGCCATTCCTGGGCTTCTCACGGGCAACGCCTTCGTCTTCAAGCCCTCCGAGTTCTCCACACTCTCTGGGCTTAGGGCGGCTCAACTCATTGCTGAGGCCGGCTATCCCCAGGATATCTATCCGGCGGTGGTAGGCGGCCCGGAGCTTGGCCGGGCAATGGTAGTCGAGGACTTCGATGCCCTAGTGTTCACAGGGAGTATGGCAACGGGCAAGGACGTCGTTCGCCGCGCGGGCATCAAGCCGCTCATTCTAGAGCTGTCGGGAAACGACGCTGCCATCGTACGCGCCGACGCAGACCTGGACATGGCTGCGCGGGGCATTGCAACTGGAACCTTCTCCCGGGAGGGACAGATATGCATCCGCATCAAGCGCGTCTTCGCACATAGGGACATCGCCGACGAATTCACCGAGCGGCTGTTGGACGTGGCATCTAGGATAGGCCCCAAAGATATCGGACCGCTCATCCGTGAGGAGGCCAGGGATAGGGTCCATGCCGTTGTCGAGGATGCCGTCGCCAATGGAGCCAGGCTGCTCCTGGGTGGCAAGAAGGCGGAAGGGCCAGGCTTTTTCTATGAGCCAACGGTGCTGGCGGTGCCCAATCAGGACCTTGAGGTGGTGCGGGAAGAAACATTTGGCCCTGTATGCCCCATTCAGACGGTACAGGATGACGAGGAGGCGCTCCGCCTGGCCAATCAAACACCTTATGGCCTTGGGGCCACAATATGGACGCAGGACTGGCAGGCCGGTGAAGAACTCGCCTCCCGTCTAGAGGTTGGTAATGTGTGGATCAATGACTGTGTCCGCACCCTGCCCTGCGGAGAGCTCTTCCAGGGATGGAAGCAGAGCAGCATCCCCTCGGCACAGAGGAGGCTGGAGATGTTTGTGAAGAAGCGTACGGTGATCACACACCATACCTGTGAGCCCCGGCCATCCTGGTTCGCCTAGGGCGAATCCTCCCTCGGCGAATGATCCATGAGCAGTCTTCAGGACTCTTCGTCGGCCTCTCCCGACAGGATGTCCTCCAGCATCTCCCTCAGCACCTTGACAGGAATGTCTGGGATGGAGATGTAGGTGGTACGGCCTCCCGATGGATCGCCCGAGACCTTGGTCTCCAGCAAACCCTCGTTAGATATTGACCGAAGGTAGGCCCAGAATTGCGTATGCCCCCTGGCCCTCTGCCCATATTCCTCGGCAGCCACCCTATATGTCTTTTCAACGTCCCCGGTGGTCACATAGGCGTGGTCCTTAAGTGCCCTGGCCGTGGCCAATAGGACCAGGCGCCGCTGTAGGTCCAGGCTCTCCACCTTCGACCGCGTGACCACGCTATACGTAAGGGCCTTGGCCGAACGTACGTTCTCGGCAGTCACTTGCTCTCCCCGCTCCTCTTCAGCCAGCATGCCTGCCTTCTCAAGGATCTCGATGGCAAAGCGAGCATCCCCGAACTCGGCGGAGATGTCGGCGATCAGGTCTATAACGTCTTCTTGCACAACGCTGGGGAAGAAGGCCAGCTTCACACGGTCGGCCACAATGTCCCTTAGTTCGGCAGCATTATAGCGGTCGAAACGAATGGTATTGGCCCTCCGGAACGTGGACATGGAGGCAGGATCGAGTTTGTCCAGCAGATATTTCTGGGAGATCATGATGAGCGAAAGGGAGGCCTGTCCGCCGATCTTTTCTTCGTCAAATCGGGATAAATGGTAGATCAGGTCTCCTGCGCCCTTGCGCAGCAACACATCCGCCTCATCCAGCACCACTACCAGATGTACCTTGCAACTCTCCAGGTGCCTGCGCAGCACCCGCAACATCTCCGCTATGCTAAACCCTCGGTCGGGGAAGCCTTCGTCAAAATAGTTGATCAGACGAAGGAGCACCGCTGACTCGGTGTTACGTTGGCGACAGTTCACCACTATGAAGTCTATGGGTCGGCCTTTGGCGCTCCCCTCCTTGACGAGATCCAGGCAGAACCTTTTGGACGTGGCTGTCTTGCCAGTGCCTACGCTGCCGATGAGCAGGGCTGTCTGAGAGACCCTGTTCTCGAGCACGGGACGGAAGATCATGTATAGTCTTCTCATCTGCCGCTCCCGGTGAACCAGTCTCTCGGGCACATAGTCAAAGGATAGCTTGGAGGGGTCCTTCAAGATCCTTGGAGCTGCTCCATATCGTCCTGTCACTTGCGTCTCACCCTGATGAATCCGGAGCAAGGAATAATGGTGATGCCATGCTCTTCAAACTTGTCTGCAATGAGGTTGGTCCCAAGGGAGTCAGATGCCATGTGGCTTGCGACCACTATATTGATGTGATGCTTTTTCGCCTCTTCTATGTGACTTTTAGGAACGTGCATGCACACCACAGTACCTGTTCCAGCCCGGGCAAGGTATTCGTATACATCCTTGGATGAGGATGTGCCACCTGCGAACTTGACCGCAATGGCCCCTGCTCGTCTGTTCTTATCCCCAGCGAAGACCTCAGGAGGATTGCACTCCCTTGCCATGGCCTGATATTCTGGCAGGGCCAGGAGCGCCTCTATGACATCTCGTACCCGTGTTGGTGATTCTCTCTCCAGGTGTTCCTCCATGAATCGCTGGCCGAGCAGGTCAGCTGGCTGGTGCAGGCACATGAGGGGAATGTCCAGCAGGGCAGCGGCATCTCTGACCCGGGCGTGGTTGGCTGCATGGCTAGAGTGCATGACCTCCTGTGCCCGCGGACCAACGAGGCACTCGGCGGTTGTGATAGGCACACCCCAACTTTCCATCATATCCTCTTGGACATCCATCACCCTGTGAAGGCTGGCCCCCGCCCTCCCTCGAGGATGGTGGCCGATGACCGCATCTATCTGTCGCCCCTTCTCCCGCAACCGATCAGCCAACAACAGTTCTGGCGTGTTTATGTCGATGCCCCACATTATTGACCTCACTTCGGTGTTGGGATCTCCGTGGACAATGCGGCTGTCTGCGTAGGGGTTCCACAGAGCATCAGCATCGAACAACTTCTCTTTCTCCCCCTCTAGCCGGTCGTGGACCTGTTTGGCCTGCTCCAACAGCTCACTCATCTCGGCCCCCTGGCGGGGATCCGCGGCCATCCCTTCCTGTATTGCTAATCGGTATAGGTCAATTAATTGCATATGAGCCAGCGAACCCCCTATAGAGACTTAAACCTCCCGCAAATCTCGAATAGGGGATACTCGCAACCTCTCTCCCAATGAACGACGTAGCATACGACATATCCTCTATTGTGAGAAATTCTCTCAACGCTCTAAAGGTGGAGGACTTGGTGATAGAGGCGCTCCGTGACCTGATGAAGGACGAAATCAAGCGACACATCCGGAATAAACTGGAACGGGACACTCAGCTTCAAGCAGAGATACGTGCCGCCATCACCGAGCTGCTGGAGGCCAAGGTCCGCGAGACATATGCCCTGGTAAGGATTGGAAAATGCGGAGCCGAGCTGGGCATATCGATGGTGCCAGATGAGATGAAGAAACGTATCGAGAAGGATATCGCCGATCTCCTGGAGAGAGAGGTAGAGCGAATGATAGAGGAGCTTTGAGCCCAAGCATCGATGAGCTAAATGACAGATTCCCTCCAGTGCCGAGGTCATACTGCACAGTCCAGTATTCTCAATACATTAGGTATAAAAATTAAAAGTAAAGGGAAAGGGGTTGGAAGGTGGGCACAAGGCCCGTTGAGATAGGCCGGCGGGATAAAGGCGAAGACCTTTTCCAGGACCCGCTGCAAGCGTCTGTTCAGCCGAACAGTGCGCTAAGGCCTGCAGCGGCTTCTTCCTCGCTGACCTCGGGCTTCTTCTCTTCTTCCTTTTTCTCTTCTTCCTTCTTCTCCTCAGCTGGGGCAGCGGCAGGGGCCGCGGCAACGGGGGCGACAGCAGCAGAGGCGATGGCCTCATCGATGTCGATACCTTCGAGGGACGCGGTCACAGCCTTTATCCTGGCAGCATCCGGCTCGACGCCGGCGCCCTTCAGGACATTGGCGATCTCTTCCTCGCTAACGGTCTTACCAGCGGCGTGAAGAACTAAGGCGCTGTATATGTATTCCATTTTCATTCCTCCATTCACTTTCGTTCAATCAAATAGAGCACTAAGGCCTGCAGCGGCTTCTTCCTCGCTGACCTCGGGCTTCTTCTCTTCTTCCTTCTTCTCTTCGGCCTCCTTCTCCGGGGGCGCTGGGGCGGCAGAGGCCTTGGCGGCCAACTGCTGCTTCAACCTATCGTCCTCAAGTCCTGGAACGTGAGAGGCAATGGCGAGCATTTCCGCGTTCGCCTTGGCCAGGAGAAGTTTGATATTGTCCTTTGTGGGGATGGCAGCCTCCATACTTACGGCATTGGCCTCGCGATACGCCTTAGCCAGCAGCTGTGTGATCGTCTGCTTGGTTGGGTATGCGATACTGACGCCGAGAGCGATGGCATTGCGAGCCCCAGTGGCTAATAGAGATGGATAATAGTCGGCTGGTATGTCCAGGACATCCTTCTTGTATAGAATACCGTCCTCGAACGCGGCCAATAGATCCATTCCAATTATCATGGGCAAGATCTCTAGTTTGGGAAGGATCTTGGCAAGCCCCTCTGGGACCTCCTCACCCTTCTTCACCATGACCTTGTCCTTGCGGATAATGATCTTGCCACCTTCAATGGCAGCAGGGATGCCCGCCTTCTGCAGTTCGCCTACAATCGGGCCGGGCTTGAAGGGCGTCTCGCCCCCCTTTACTACAATATCCTCGGGCGCGATATCGCCGGGCTTGGCGGGTGCCTTGGCCTTGGTGGCCTCCATCTGCTGGAACAACTTGAAGGGATTAGTGGGCGTGGCCACTATGGCGCACTGACCACTTATCATTGGCTTGATCTGCTCAAGTCCCGGTTTCTGCTTGGCCGCCTCATCGATGGCGATATGCATTAGCCTGTTACGGCTCATCATGATCGTGGCATCTTTGGCCCTCATCCCCTGTCGCATGAGCTGCATCTGTGGAGATGGGATGCCGTGGACGTCGACAATGGCCACAACTGGGCTATTCACCATGACATCGGCGATCTTCTTGACCCGTTCCTTCTTCCATGCTGCAACGTGTGCCATTCAAGACCCTCCTACAGCACCCTCTCCGACGGGCCCATGGTTGTTTTTACGTAGGCCGAGTCGATGTTCATTCTTCCCTTTTCAAGCTTAACAGTCACTCTCTTGAGGATGGTCTCGATATTCTCTGCCAGCTGTTCAGGGCTCATCTCCACCGTGCCCACCGGAGCCTGGAAGGTTCTCCTGTTCCTAGTTCGTATGGAAACAGTCTTCCGAAGACTCTCTATCATGGGCGCGGGGTCGTCGCCAGGTAGTATGGGTTTGGGCATCTTGCCCCTGGGAGCTAGAACGATACCCAACCTCTTACCGATCTGGGGCATGAGGGGGGCCTCGGCGATGAAATAATCGACCTGAGAGGCCACCTTCTTGGCTTGTTTCTTGTCGTCAGCAATCTCCCCAAGTTCCTCGGGGGTGATGACAAGATCGGCGACGCCTTTGGCCTTTTCAGCCAGTTCTGCGCCTCCGATAACACAAACCTTCAAGGCCTTGCCGTGACCATGTGGCAGAATGATATCTTCCTGTATCCTGTTCTTTGGAACAGACAGGTCTACATCCTTGAGGTTGATGGCCAAATCAACAGATTCCCTGAAATTCCTTTTAGGGGACGATTCCAGGGCCTTTTTGACGGCCACTATAGTTGTCTTATCTACCAATCAAATTCCTCCTGTAGTGCAAGCGAGCCAATGCTCTCCTACAGTGCGAGGTTCCTAAACTAAGATATGCTTTTTAAACTTTGTGGAAGGGGGGACCCTCGCTTTACTCAGCGAGGTGTTGGTCGAACTTGCCGGCCAGGATATCTTCGCGAATCGCTTTTGGATCCACTCCTTCCACGTTCACTCCCATAGATGTGCAGGTTCCTATGACCTCGAGCACCTTTCGCTTGAGGTCCTTTCCCATAAGGGAATCCCCCTTCATCTGTGCAACCTTGATCGCCTGTTCCATGCTGAGATTCCCAACCTTGATGGAAGGTGCGGCGCCAGAGCCTTTCTCTATTCCTAGCTCCTTGGTTATGAGCGAGGAGGTTGGTGGGGTTCCGACCTTGATCTCGAAGTCTTTGGTCTTTGGATCGATGGAGATCTTGACTGGGACCTTCATCCCATCGAACGCTTTGGTCTTGGCATTGATCTCCTGGACGACCTTGGGAATATTCACTCCCAGCGGGCCCAACGCAGGGCCCAGGGGCTGACCAGGGGTGGCTTTGCCTCCCTCTACTAGTACTTCAACTACATCTGTCATAAAGAACACCTCTCTCTATCGTTACCTATCTTTCTCAAGCACCCGGACATGGTCCCCGCGCACCGTCACCGGAATGGGAACCATGGCCTCGAACAGTTCCACCGTGATCTCTTCCTTGGCCTCGTCGATCTGCTGTACCCGGGCCTTCTCTCCCTTGAATGGGCCGGCCACAAGCTCGACGACGTCCCCCTCAGTGATCCCGGAGACCAATGGTTTGGGGGCGAGATAATGATCAATTTCTTCATAGGTGGTCTCACCATCTACGAAGCTGTGTGCTCTGCGCACACCCCTCACCGTCTCGCGCAGTTTTTCTGTATTCATTCCCTCGATGAGCACATATCCTCGCAGGTTTGTAGGGGAAAGGATAGCAGAGACATCCGACTTACCTGCCTTGGCTCGGCTGGAAATGTCATCAGCAACATTCTTCTCATGACCGATGGATGTTTTGAGAGCTAGGATGGATTGCCTCGCTTCTGCGACATACTGAACCTGGTCGCAGTCTGTAGGGCAATCTACCATGCACGCTTCCAGATCGATCATTACCTTATCCTTGTAAGAGGAACCTATGGGGGCGTGGGCCTCTAGGCGGAGATCCTTAGGCTGGGACCCCTCCAGGAAGAACTCGAACTCCTCTGTGGACTGGGAAGAGTGATTGTCATAAAGGGATGTACCTGTAGAATCGAACAGCCTTATGCTCCACTCCGCTGCATCAGCAGGGACCAGGGTAAGGTGTATCTTCATGCGCACCTTCTTCCTGGAATCCTCCTTACACTTGAGCTGGAGGCCCCAGCTGGTTGAACCTGAAGCGGGGACCTTAGCCTCCACTCCCCTTTCCACGAATGATATCCTACCACTGGCCTCTTCAGAGGTCGCGGTTTGAAGGTCTTGAGTCATTTTAATCAATTCCAGTGATTTGCATTTAGCCGAAATAGCCAGGCAGGACGTTCATGAGCAGATAGATAAGGAATCCTAGGCCTCCGATTATCAAGAGACCTAGACCCGTGATCTGCATCACCTTTATGTATTCCTCAGTGGTGGGCTTGCGAGCCATTCTGATGACTCTTCCATATTTGCCCTTACCAATTCTCTTGGTCCGGTCCTCGATCCTGTGCTGCATCTCCCAGGATTTATCCACTATGTCCATGTCACACCATCTCAGGACTGTAAGTTTCTATGATTAAAGACATCTACTTAATAAAATCGACGTCTACTATCTTTGAGGTCCTCTCTCTCTGTGGGCCGATGATGTTTTTGGACTTTACTCCGGTTATTACGACCATGACTCGAACGGCCTCTTCCAGGGCAGGATCGACCGCGGCACCCCAGATGATACGGGCATTCGGTGACACCTTGGACTGGATAATTTGTGCGACCCTCTCCGCCTCGGCGATGGTCATACTCTCTCCACCGGTGACGTTGACCAATGCTCCAGTGGCTCCGGAGATGTCCACGTCGATCAAGGGAGAGTTTATAGCCTCGTTGACGGCGACATCTATGCGATCCTCTTCCTCAGACTCGCCCAGTCCGATCATGGCCACACCTGCGCCCTTCATGATAGTCTTGAGGTCGTTAAAGTCCAGGTTCACCAGTCCAGGCTTGGTGATGAGCTCGGTGATGCCCTTTATTGCTCTAACCAGCACCTCATCGGCAACCTTGAAGGCGGCGTTAAGGGCGAGCCGGGGACACAGCTCGATCAATTTGTCGTTGGGAATAACAATTACAGTATCGGCGCTGTTGCGCAATCTCTCCAATCCCCACTCTGCATTCTCTGAGCGAATGACTCCCTCAGCCTTGAATGGATATGTAACCACTGCAACGGTCAAGGCGCCCATGTCCTTGGCGATCTTGGCCACGTAGGGGGCGGAACCAGTGCCCGTCCCTCCTCCCATGCCCGCGGTCACGAAAACGATATCTGCGCCAGTGAGGAGTTTCCGAATCTCATTCTCTGCTTCCCTGGCCGCCTCCTCGCCTACCTGCGGCAATGCGCCTGCTCCCAGACCACGAGTGGCTCGGCGGCCCAATAATATCTTATGGGGAGATCGGACGGCCAAAAGGTGCTGCGCGTCAGTGTTGGCAGCATAGATATCTGCTCCGGCGATACCCACTTCAGATAGGCGATCGATTGTGTTGGCGCCCCCTCCACCGCAACCGATGATCTTGATATTAGTTTTCAAGCTCTCCAGTACCTTGATGAGCTCTTGATCGGCGGAGGATAACTCCTGATAGGTCGGACCTACATCCCCACTCTGTGAACCAGCGCGGGATATGGCGTCGCTGAGGAATGATTTCATGACAAGCCCTCCGGGGCGAAGCTCAGCACTAATAGTGATGAAGCGCCCGGGCAAGGGCTAACATACGTTGTTACTTTTAAACTTTTGCGGATGTGCATTTGCGGACAAGTGGTCCGACAGCGTACTGGGATGAGCATTCGGCAACCGATGATAGTATTTGAGAACCACTCTCGCCGTTCTTGCATGGACCTCGTCATGATAGGTCGCTTAGCAAGATAGAAGGAAAGAAGGCCAAGGATCTCTCCCCAGCCTAGGGATTGCACTATGGTTGTTGGCCAGGCTCATCTGATTATATCTACATCAGTGTCCTTTAGACGACTATTCTCAGAACTCCTACCCAATATCTGATTGGACTTTACTCCGGTTATTACGACCATGACTCTCATCTTGTCTTCCAGGGCAGGATCGACCGCGGCACCCCAGATGATACGGGCATTCGGTGACACCTTGGACTGGATGACCTCCGCGACCTTCTGCGCCTCAGAGATAGACATATCTGCCCCTCCCACCACGTTGACCAGTACTCCAGTGGCTCCGGAGATGTCCATGTCCAGTAATGGAGAGTTGAGGGCATCGTTGATCGCTTCGGTAGCGCGATCGTCGGCATCCTTGTCAGACTCGCCCAGTCCGATCATGGCCACACCTGCGCCTTTCATGATGGTCCTCACATCGTTAAAGTCCAGGTTCACCAGTCCAGGCTTGGTGATGAGCTCGGTGATGCCTTTTATGGCTCGCATGAGGACCTCATCGGCAACCTTGAAGGCGGCATTAATACTCAGGCGGGGACACAGCTCGATCAATTTGTCGTTGGGAATAACAATTACAGTATCGGCGCTGTTGCGCAATCTCTCCAATCCCCACTCTGCATTTTCCATCCTGAGCCGCCCCTCGCCGCGGAACGGTAGAGTGGTCACGGCGACAGTCAATGCACCCATATCTTTGGCCTGCTTGGCCACGACAGCCGATGAGCCAGTACCGGTCCCGCCACCCATACCTGCAGTCACGAAGACGATATGAGCATCAACAAGAGCTTTGCGCAGTTCATCTTCGGCTTCCCTGGCCGCCTCCTCGCCTACCTGCGGCAATGCGCCTGCTCCCAGACCACGAGTGGCTCGGCGGCCCAATAATATCTTATTTGGAGATCGAACGGCCAAAAGATGCTGCGCGTCAGTGTTGGCAGCATATAGCTCGGCCCCTACAATGCCTTCCTGGGCAATCCGGTTGATGGTGTTGCATCCACCTCCACCGCAACCGATGATCTTGATATTTGTTTTTAGCGTCTGGAGCAGTTCCAGCAGGTCAGCGTCAACATCACTGGGCTGCTCAAATGTTGGCCTGGCTGATGACGTGGGTGCGTATTGAGCACCGACAGGGTCTTCTCTAGCCAGGGCGTCTTCGACCAAAGATTTCATAGTGCATCCCTTGAGCGTAGTAATCGTAATTTTAGGTATTAAATAATTATTGACCAGAGGTAAGCAATGGCAAAAATGAATATATGCTCCCTAGGGGATAGCCAGGAGCATGATGGTACGGGCGGAGGCAAGGTTCATTGGTCTGGTCCAAGGAGTCTATTTTAGAGCCTACACGGTGAAGTTCGCCCGGCGGCGCGATCTCACCGGCTGGGTACGAAACCTTGAAGATGGGACGGTGGAAGCAGTGTTCGAGGGAACAAGAGAAGATATCTTAGAAGTCGTCCGCCAGCTACGAGAGGACCATCCATATGCCAGGGTAGATGATCTGGAGATCAACTGGCTGCCTGCCACTGGAAAGTTTAGCTCCTTTGATATACATTATTGATCAGAGCACCTCTATGGAAACTCCATAAGTCTTCTCGGGGAGATCCTTATGAACGCGCCAGGCAACGGCCTCGTCCATCTGCCCAGAGGCAAGGAACGCCTTTGTACGTTTGGGCACAGTGGTGATGTTCATGACTGCTCCAGGCCGGGAAGGATCATCGAGGAAATCTGTCTCCATAAGGAAGCGGTCTCCCTTGGACAGGGCTTCTCTCATAGCGCTGCGGCTGGCCAATATCGATGGAACCAAGCCATAATTCTCATCTTCTCTTACCAGGGGTGAGGAATAGTGTTTGATCACTTTGTTTCTCTCCAATCCTGCCCGGTCAGCCATGGCAGCAAGCTCGGCCATTACTTGTGGAGTGCCCGATTCAGTGTGCAAGATGACTGGACAAGACGCTTCAGCTGCCAGCTCCATACCGTAGTAGAGAATGTCATTAGAAGCCTCCCAGATCTCTGAGCTTACCGGGAAGTGGGGTCGCCCGATCTCTCCAATCCCCACAGCCTCTTTTTCCAGCACCAGGTTCTGAGCCGCCTCCAAACCTTTCTTCATAATGTCTACACCCATCTCCAGTCCGTGTCTTTCTGCCAACCCAAGCAGCAGGACAGGATAGGGTCCCAGAGCGACGAACACTCTGGTTTTACAGGTTTCATTGGCCTTCTTGGCCAGCTTAAGGGTGATCTCATAGGAGGTCCGGAAATCCTCACCTTTGACAATAGGGACCTCTTCATATGGGCTATGGCACAGCACGGCATGGGTGCCGCCGGCCCTGTAAAAATCAGCAAGGGCCACTAACCCTCGCCCATGGGGCTGGAGGTGAATATGATTGTCTAATATGGGAATCTTCAGCGCAGCAACCCCGCACTTTTGAGCTCTTCGCTAATCTTCGCGACAGCATCATCAGCGTCCTGCGGCTTCTTTGCCCCAGTACAAACAAGTTTTCCGGAGCCGAAGAGGAGGATTACCACCTTTGGCTCGTCGAGACGATACACCAGTCCAGGGAACTGTTCCGGTTCGTACTCTACCTTCTCCAGGCCAAGTGAAATAGCTATGGCGTTGAGATTTATCTCCTGTTCGAGATCTGACGAGGCGACGATGTTCTGGACTTCGACCTTAGGTTCCAGTGTAACCTTCATACCGATCTCTTGGAGCTGTTTGGCGACCTTGTGGATGGCCACTTTCACTTCCCCAAGGCTCTTGGCCCCGGTGCACACAACCTTGCCGCTCCGGAACAGCAGAGTAGCTGTCTTAGGTTCTTTGAGGCGATAGATGAGGCCGGGAAACTGCTCCGGTTCATACTCGGCACCATCTAATGCAAGGGCAATTGCCTGCAGGTCAAGCTCATCCCCTAACGCAGTGGAAGCCACCACGTTTTCGATCTTTATCTTGGCCATGAGGTCACCGCTCATGGTATTTAAATGCCTTTATATAGCTTTATCCTTAGACGCCCTACTCCTTTAAGGTGTTTTACAAGTGTGAATGCTCCGTCGAGGAAGACATCTGACCGGACCAACAATGCCTTAGAAAATACAATTTTATATTGTGAGAATGAAGTTTCTACTGGGGGGCCATAGGATATCTGGCACTGCTGTGGCCTATGCGTTAAGTCTTATATAGTCAATAAGTCATAATGACGTTTGTCCGACAAATTTAAGAAAATCGTCGGACAATGCTCCCCGAGGCCTGACATGAGCGAAACTGAAAGGATCACTATCAGAATACCGAGCGAAAAGGTGAGCGCACTCAACAGCTTGGTAAAGGAGGGCAAATTCCCCACGATCTCCGATGCTATACGTGCAGCAATCGACAGTTTCGTGGAGACACACTTTACACCCGATCACATTGAAAGAATCACAGTGGAACT
This sequence comes from Methanobacteriota archaeon, assembly GCA_012519255.1. Classification (GTDB taxonomy): domain Archaea; phylum Thermoplasmatota; class Thermoplasmata; order Methanomassiliicoccales; family Methanomassiliicoccaceae; genus DTU008. The sequence goes on from JAAYQQ010000104.1 coordinate 16,838, forward strand.
TCCCAAGGGGAATGTGGTAGAGCTCGAGTGCCTGGTTAAGGACGGGGATTCCATCTCTATCGACGACGCCATTCGAAATGCGGTCAGAGAGTACACCCGCAAGAGGATCACCCGAGCTATGGAGGAGATGGACTAACCGCCTCTCCGGGTGATGATGGTGGTCATTCGAGACATAGATCGGGAGCTCAGCGAGGAGTGTGCCCCGCTCAAGATTCATGTTATCGGCTGTGGAGGGGGTGGCTGCAATAGTGTCAACCGTCTCATGGATATAGGCATCCGGGGAGTAGAGACTGTAGCCATCAATACAGACAAGGTCCACCTCCAGACCATTAATTCCCATCGCCGTCTTCTGATCGGCGCTGCCATGACCAGGGGGCTGGGGGCTGGCGGTATTCCTGATGTGGGAGAGGCATGCATGGAGAATGCATTGGAGCCGCTGAATACCATCCTTAAGGATAGCGATCTGACATTCATCACAGTAGGCATGGGCGGCGGAACAGGCACTGGTGTAGCGCCAATTGTGGCCAAGCAGGCCAAACGCCATGGTTCCGTGGTAATAGCACTGGCCACCACTCCTTTTGACTTCGAGCGAGGCCGTCGCATGGAAGCGGCCTTATGGGGCATCAAGAAGCTAAACGAGAATGCTGATATGCTACTCTTGCTGGATAACAATCGTCTCCTCAATATGGCGGGAAACCTGCCAATGAATCAGGGCCTGGCGGTTATGGATCAGCTCATATCTGAAATCATAAAGGGGCTGGTGGAAGCACTCACTCTGCCGTCTTTGGTAAATCTTGATTATGCCGATCTCAGGACCATAATCCGCCATCGTGGTGTATCTACCATACTATATGGAGAGAGCATCGACCCCGAGGGGGCTGTGCAGGATGCACTTAGTAATCCTCTTCTCGAGGTCGACTACGAGGGTGCCACTGGCGCGCTTATCCATGTTACGGGAGGGTCCAATCTTTCCACCAGGAAGGTCACCAAAGTGCTAAACGGCATCAGCGAGCAACTCGATCCAAATGCTCAGGTCATTTTCGGAGCCAGGGTGGATCCATCCTTGAGGGATCTGATAAAGGTCATGGCGGTGATCACGGGAATTCGTGAGACGCCGTCTCGCGAAAAGTTTCCGAGAAAGAGCAAGACCAGGTTAGACGATACCCTAGGTGAGATCGCCTGCTCCTGCCGAGGGTGATCTGCTCTTCTCCGGCTTCTTGCCAGAGATACATTTCACCGCGTCGCTGAGGACGCCCATGGTGGTATAGTACTCCCACTTGGTAGGGATGGAGCGCCCCATCAACCGACGGAACATGACCTCGGTCTTCTCCCGACGGAATTCCGGATAGTCAATCACTTCCAGCAGTTGATGGAAGAAGTCGAAAAGCATATCATTCTCCTCTGCTGAGGCAGGGCGGGGACATTGTATTGGGGCACCAGTGAGGTATATCTCATAAAGCACGATGGACAGTGCGTGGGAGAGATTGAGTATGGGGTAATCATCGTGAGAAGGGATGTGCACCAGCAGGTCGCACCTCTCTAATTGCTCCTGGGAGAGGCCCAGGTCCTCTGGACCGAAAACCACGGCGATGCGCCCCTCATGGTCTTTGACTTTCTCGGCGAAGGCCCGGGGAGTCTCGGGGATGCGCACGAAATGTTTCTCTCCTTCCGTTACAATTCCCGAGGTGCCCACTACCAGGGAGCAGTCCCGAAGGGCCTCCTCAAAGCTTGTGACAATGGTGGCGTTGCGCAGAATATCCCCAGCATGCTTGGCCCTCTTGTAGGCCTCGTCGGTCAGAGGGCAAGGGTCCAGCATGAAGAGCTCGGTGAATCCGAAGTTCCCCATCGCCCGCGCTACGGCGCCCACGTTACCATCGTGCATGGGGGAGACCAGAACTACTCGATATGCAGGCATATCGGAGAGCTTAAGAACACATTCCTACTTAATGCTGATGTGGTCTGGCACGCCGCGGTGAAGTTGGCATATGACGGCAGGCCCTTTATAGGCTCTCAGCGTCAGCCAGAAGGACGGACGGTGGAGTCAGAAACCATCACCGCGCTGCAGCGCATCGGGGCGATCACCTCGCCGGAAGAATCACGATTTTTTCTCGCCAGCCGCACAGACCGTGGCGTGAGCGCCCTGGGCAATGTCGCCGCATTCAAGACTTCCTTCAGCAGGGAGGCTCTACTGAGGGCGCTGAACGCCGCCGCGAAAGATGTATTATTCTATGCCTGGGCGGAGGTCCCTGATACCTTCAAGCCTCGCCGTGCCAGGGAACGCTGGTACCGCTATCTGCTCCCCTCTCACGGGTTGGATGTGGAAGCAGTGAAGCAATGCGCCACTCTGCTGGAAGGCCGCCATGATTTTCGCCGTTTCTGCAAGCCCAATGGCAGGCCTACAGTGAGAACGCTAAACTCTATTGAGATCGAGGTCTGCGATGGTATTATCGTCGTAGATCTGCGAGCAAGAGAGTTCCTGCATAATATGGTCCGCCGCATGGTGGCAGCAATGACGGAGGTGGGGGCGGGAAGAGTCTCGCTTGAAGCGGTATCAAGGGCGCTGGAGGGTGAAGCCATATCCTTCGGCCTGGCCCCTCCGGAGCCACTCACTCTTATGGACGTGAGCCATGACATTGTGTTCAACGTGCAGTACCCTCCAACTCTAAGACGTAAAGTGGCGGCTTACCAGATTGATGTACTTTCTCGGAGCGCCTTCGTTCAATCTTTATGTGAGCGCCTGGAATGATCGCCGTAACTTCCTGAAGATCATCCTGGCCGGCAATTATTATCGGAAGTCTGGGGAGTGAAATAGGGAGAGATCGGAAGGAAGATGGCGAACTTCATTTATGGCGATCGGCGCTGGTGCCCATCGCGGGGAAAGCTTTTTTCGATAGGTGGCTTTAACCAATGTAATGATCGTCGCGCTAACTGGAACCCCCGGTACGGGCAAAAGCACAATAGGAGAACTGCTCCGCTCGAGCGGCTGGACGGTCGTCGAACTGTCTGACATTGTTAGGGACGGAAAGGTCTCCACCAGTCTGGACACAGAGCGAGGCAGCCTGGAGGTTGACCCGGAGGAACTCGACAAGGCAGTTAGTAGCACCCTGCCATCCGGTGATGCGCTCCTGATCGGTCATCTTTCTCATCTACTCACCGTTGATCTCATCATCATCCTGAGGTGTAGGCCATCAGTGCTGGCGGAACGTTTGCGCTCCCGTGGCTGGTCCGAGGATAAGATCTGGGAGAACATGGAGGCAGAGGCCTGCGATGTCATCCTGGTAGAGTCGGTGGAGATGGGAGGGGAGGTCGTTGAGCTTGACACCACGTCATTGGATCCGTCTCAAGCCGTTGCCGCGGTCGAGGAGATACTGGCTGGAGAAAGGGAGAAGTATGCTATCGGACATGTGGACTGGAGCGATGAGGTGATGGGGTGGTTCTAGATGCCAAGAGGGACAGCGTGGAATTCATCATGGAACCCATGGCCAAGATCTTTTCACGTTGGAGTCCCAATGCCATTTCCTGGCTGGCCTTTGCATTGGCGGTGCTGGCTGGAATACTTATCTTTCTGAGCCCCTGGTACTGGACGCTGCTTCTTCCCCTGGCGGCAGTGGTGGTCCTACTCTCTGGTTTCTTCGATGCCCTTGATGGAAAGGTCGCCCGACTGACCGGTATGGCATCGCGTCGAGGAGATCTCCTGGACCACGTCCTGGACCGCTACGCCGATGTATTCATGATAGGCGCCGTCGCGTTCAGCTCATGGTGTGATCCCTACATAGGGATCCTCGCCATCATCGGCGTGCTCATGACCAGCTACATGGGTACGCAATGTCAGGCCATTGGGGCAGGCCGTCTGTATTCCGGATTGCTCGGACGCGCCGATCGGGTGGTCCTGCTGGTCCTTGCTCCACTGTTGCAGATAATATTCATGGCCTTCACTGACGGCTGGATCCACATTGGGGCGGTGAGTCTGTCCGCCTTTGAGATGGTTATGCTCTGGTTCGCCGTGGTAGGCAACCTCACCGCGGTGCAGCGGGCTTTGAAGATTTGGGAGATGGTGCCCCCTTAGAAGTGCGTCGCAGCGGGCGGTTCTTTATACGATAGTAGCTCAGAGGATGTTTGACATATCCATTGGGATGGTTGCACAAGGAGTCAGGCTCGAAGCAAATGCCATAGCTCTTCATGGTAGTGCATTCGGGAGGCGTATATTCCGTCCCGGAGATCTCACCGGTGATGTGATCAACCTGATACTTGGTCTTGGAGACATCGAAGTCAGGAGATGTCGCGAACAGGGCAAGGATCTCCTCAGCAGATAGTCCAATGTGATGTAGGAACGCGGTTAGGGAGAAACGAGCGGAGTGAGGCATATTTTCCCCGGCTTGAGCCATGCCGATGAAGTGCTTCATGCAGGGAGGAAAATTCTCTACGCTTACCGTGCCGAAGTCTTCTGCCTTGTACTGGTTGCGCATCACGGTGGCACTATCTTTTAGCTCGCGGACATCATCACCCAGCGCATTTAGGATATCGTCATTCAGGGGCAAGGGCAACTCGCTTTCCAGGCGGTCCTGGAGAGCCTGTTGGAGCACCCGGGCGAACTTGGCCTGTGAGAGGAATACATACCCGCGCTTCACTTCGGTATTCACAAGTTTCCACTCCTTGCTGCGCATGCGTGAGGTGTAGCGCAAATAGTCAGTGAAATGTATTCTCAGCAAGTTTCCCTCTTGGGAGGCTGCCACGTCTAGCTGGTATGCAACTTCCTCAACCATATCTAGGTCCTCCCGCTCTAGCCGCTCACGCATTGCCACTCCCTCGGCGAGCGCGTATCGCCGGGTCAAAAACCTATCATCCACTCCCGAGACATACATCCTGGCCATGGGATAGGAGAGGATCTCCTCCAGACAATCTTCCTCATTGGCCATGGGACGTATCTGGATGATGCCATGCATAAGCGCATCGATCACCCTGGCCTTTCCACGCGCCCTTGCTCCTTGAAAAGCACGATGAGTTAGCAGTTCATCCAGTGCTATTCCATGGTCCTTAACGTGTTCGGCCGCATCGCGCAAGAATGGATATTTGGCATAGCTAAGGGAGTCCACATTCAAACCAGGGCATGCGGTGATAAAAAGGTTCCACCTTGTTCGACAGCCCTCAATCGAAAGATATCAGTCCACGCAGTTCCTCTGCTATGGCGGGATCATCTAGAGAGGCGACGAGGTCCTCATAGGTTCGCAGCGGCCGCCCGTGAAATAGGCGGATGGCCCTCTTTCTACCAATCTTTGGCAGGGCCTGTAAGGCAGCAAGGGGGCAACTGTTCACTTTCAATGGATACTCTATGGCGGTGACGCTGCGGTATCCCCATGACATCACCATGGCATCTACGAACTGATCCAGTTCGATGGGGTAAGGGAATCCTACCAGCAGCGGATATGAGCCGATCTGGCGGCCGAAGGTCGTGTTTCCATCCCTTGCTTCAGTGTATACCCGTCGGAGGACGGTGCCGGCAGGCACAAGGCGTTGAAGCATGGGTCTGTCGATCTCCTTCCTCACGCGTTCCTTGAACCGGATGAACTTGCGGCGATTGATGGCAGGGGCGAACTCCTTGCGCACCGCGATGACCTGTCGGATATTCAGCCGGCGAAGCAGGTAGCCCCTCCGAAGGACCTCGTGGAGAAATGTCATATTCCGTTCTGGCGTGGCCGCGGTCTCGCCATCCAGGCCAACGATTAGATTTAGTCCTGGGAGGAGGTAGGGGAGGCCACTATCTCCCCTTGCTCCCCCGACCTCATTGATCATTCGTATCGCCTCCATGGCCTGCTCCGCGGTGGAATTGAGGTTGTTGGCCCTCTGCACCTCTGGGTCAGCGCTCTCCAATCCCAAGGCGAGGACGTTCCCTGGAGTGCAGTACTTCACAAGGGTCCGTAGTATGGCCGCCGACTCCTCCGGGTAGGAGGCAATAACTGCAGGATTGGCATTGTCTACGTGGAGCACATCGGGCTGGAGAGCTGTCACTCCGGACAACAGTCTCTCAACAGCTCTTGGGTTTGGTCGGGGAGGATCGCCAGTGCCCAGATCAGCCTTGTATGAGATAATGCAGCTCTGTCCCCCCAGCCTGAAGTTGCGCACCCCGATCTCGGCCAACCTTTTGCATTCGGCGATAATGGCCTCCTCATCTCGATAGACTGGCTTTCCCTTCAGCGGTTCCACACAGAAGGAGCATCCCCCGGAAGCGTAGCGGACGCATCCGCGGTATGTCTCTATCTCGGCCATCAGTGGCTGCGGAAAATCAGAATGCTTGGCCACGATCTCCGCCCCGGCGAGCAACCAACGTTCCCATTGCTCCATGGTCCGCCAGCGGTCCTGCGGCTCTTCTCCCTGCAGGAGTGAATATACTACCATGGCGGGATCTCTATGGGCCAGCAGGTCGTACTTGTCTTGTAATAAGGGCTCTAGTGTGGCAGGCCCACCCAACACTCGAACTCCCGGAAGTCTTTCGACAAGCCTCTGGATCTCTTGACTGGAGGCGGGAGAGGCTCGCAGGTATTTCCCCGGAACGGCCACGCCGGCGATAACCAATGTGAGATCTGCGGGTGGGATCTTATCTCCCCTTCGGAGATGATCGATGGTAATGTATTCAACCTCGGCCCCCGCATCACGGGCTGCCCCTGCCGCTGCCCTGACCTGTGGTGAGAGATATGGAGGAACGCCCAGGCAGGCCGGTTCATCCACGAAACCGTCGATAAGGAGAAATCTCGCTTGCGGGGACACGACCAAACGAACGCCGCCAATCTATATTTAGAATTCTCTAGCCACTCCAGGTACTGGGTGCCCAATATTATGGTGGCATGATCATGCAGGGCCTTGTGGAATGAGGGGATGATCATGGAGGGTCCACGGGGCTGCTCCCGGCGATCCGATCTCCGCTCGGTCATGGGCACAAGCAACGATTCTATATATTGGGTTTGGGGCAACTCGTAACAAATCTAAATTCTTCGAGGAATCACAAATTATATCGAAATTCGTAGAGAAGAAGGTCGTTATCCTCCCCAAATACGTAATAACACCGCCAAAGCTACCCAATGATTATATAATAAAATAGTAAATCCCCAAAAGGTCCCGGCTGTTGGAACAATTATCACCCCGGGGTTATACGGAGTAATGATTCATGAAGCCCGTAGATAAGAAGACTGAGGATGAGCTGCTGAAGAAAGCGTATGAGCCGGCCCGACTAGCCATGAAGTACCATCCCTTCTACGAGGGCAAAATCTAGATTACCGCAAAGTGTCCCGTGCGCAATTTTTCGGACTTTGCCATCTGGTACACTCCAGGTGTGGCTGAGCCATGTAAAGATATCCAGAAGAACCCTGAGACTGTCTACGAGCACACTAGCAAGGGTAACATGGTTGCCGTGATCTCAGATGGCACCAGAGTCTTGGGGCTGGGAGATATCGGTCCGGAGGCTGGCCTTCCAGTCATGGAGGGTAAGTCCCTATTATTCAAGTATCTAGGTGGTGTGGACGCAATCCCCATCTGCTTGGCCACGAAGGATGCTGAGGAGATAATCAAGACTGTAAAATATCTGGCACCTTCCTTCGGAGGCATTAATCTAGAGGATATCGAGAATCCCAAGTGCTTCGAGATCCTGGACCGCCTTCGGGCAGAGATGGATATCCCCGTATGGCACGATGATCAGCAGGGTACTGCCACAATAGTCACCGCTGGAGCGATCAATGCCCACAAGGTTGTAGGCAAGAAGATCAGCGAGTCCAAGGTGGCCATGGTAGGGGCAGGCGCTGCCAACATTGCCATTTCTCGTCTAATGGTAGCCGCCGGGTTTGATATCAAGAACATTGTCATGGTGGACTCCAAAGGAACACTCCACTCTGGTAGAGAAGATATCGAGAACTCTCATGCCAAGAAGTGGTACATGTGCACCAACTCCAACGCTGAGGAAGTAGTCGGAGGGATCGAGGATGCCATGAAGGGTGCGGACATCCTTGTTGCGGCCTCTCGCCCAGGCCCTGGAGTCATCCGCAAGGAGTGGATTAGGGGCATGGCCGATGACGCCATCGTTTTCTCCACTGCCAATCCCATCCCTGAGATCTGGCCATGGGAGGCTACCGAGGGCGGAGCCAAGGTCGTAGCGACGGGACGCTCCGACTTCCCTAATCAGGTCAATAACTCTCTGGGCTTCCCAGGTATCTTCCGTGGTGCCTTGGACGTCCGTGCCAAGACCATCACAGATGAGATGTGCATCGCCGCTGCGTTGGAGATCGCCAAGACTGCGGAGGACAGGGGCCTTAGCGAGGAAAATATTGTTCCCACCATGGATGATTGGGAACTCTTCCCGCGTGAGGCTGTGGCAGTTGGCATGAAGGCCGTGGAACAAGGACTCGCCCGAGTCAAGCTGAGCCGGGACGAGCTCATGCACCGCGCTGAAACGGCAATCCGTCGCGCCAGGGGCGAGACCAAGCTCCTCATGAATGAGGGCTACATCAAACCCTTCCCAGAGTGAGTCCTCACTCAAACCCATTCTCCATTTTATCCCCGGTGTTCTCATGAAGTTTTCCCAAGCCCGTACTGGCCGCGTGTTCGTATTGCGTCTGGAACAGGGCGAGGTCATACATGAGGTGCTGGAGCGCTTTGTTGCTGAGCACGGGATCCAATGTGCCGCTGTTACTATGGTGGGGGCGACGGACCATGGGAGCCAACTCGTGGTGGGCCCACGCGATGGAAAAGCTCTCCCAATAGTTCCGCTTCGACACCTTCTGACTGACGTACATGAGCTCACTGGGGTAGGAACGATCTTCCCAGATGGCAATGGTCGACCAACCCTTCACGCTCATGTCTCGGTGGGACGGGAAGGCGGCGCCGCCACGGGGTGCATCCGCGGAGGAATAGTTGTTTGGAACATAGTCGAGGTCATACTTCTAGAATTGACCGACTGCACGGCGAAGAGGGTGTTGGATCCTCTGACTGGCTTTGAGCTGTTAGATCCGTGATGGATCATTGAAAAGCCCGTGTCCGCTGTCCATCGATCTTTCTTGTTTTGACTACTTTAGGTCTGGCAGTCCATCTCAAGGAACTATCTCCAGAAGGATTGCATATTTGTAAGGTGAGCATTGATCTTGGGCTCTGTTCTGTCCAAGAGCGCGACCGCTTAATATTCGCCCTGAGAGAGCTTGCGTAGGCAGAAAAATCTCGTGATAAATAATCTTATCCGAAAATAGGAAGGGCGCGAAGCCCCTGAGGTTTGACCTTAGGACGAATTTATACTAAGGTAATGGTAACGGCATTCACTCCCTGGACCTGGGGGACCGAGCGGAGCGATTCCTCGAACTTCCCGATGAGGCCATCCTGATCCTCCATAATGCCAGTGACCTCGATGATCTTAAGGCCGAAGGCGAAGGGCTTAACGTTCATCGTGGCCACTTCGACGCCCTGAGGGACCTTCTGAGGAATATCTGCCATAATCTGTTCGACAGAGACCTCCGGACTCTCCGGGATCACATTGTATACAGCAGCGACCTTTCCCATAAGAACACCCTCACGGTCCGCTGAATCCGCAATTAGTGCAGGTATAGGTAACGCCTTGGTCACGACACTGAGGGCAACGACCGATCTCTGCCTCGCCACAGTTCGGGCATTTGAAGAAAGTCATGCCATCGCCCCTGCCCAACCGGACGCCACATGAGCTACAGACCTTTTCATGCTCCATGATATTCACCTAATATAGGCCGATGAAGTTTTGTCTATCTATTTAAGCTCTTTTCTTCTCCACAAAGATCCATCCTTTCCTGTAAAAATACAGCACCATCAATGAAGATATGGATGCCATTAGGATCAAGGCCATAGGATATCCGAGAAAATGTGCTAGTTCTGGCATGTGCTCGAAGTTCATTCCGTAGATGCCGGCTATGAGGGTGAGTGGGGCGAACACCACGGAGAAGACCGTTAGCACCTTTACAATCTGGTTGAGTTGATTGCTGGTGCTGGTCTCATATAGGTCGATTAGCTGAGGAATGATCTGACCGAGCCCATCGACCTCATGAAGCAGGAGATCCAGATTATTGAAAAGCTCTCTGAAATACATCTGATTGGAACTCTTTATGACTGCCAAATTTCTCTCTGCCAGGGATTCTGCCGTCTCTCGAAGGGGCCAGGCCGCTCTCCACATGTTTCCAATACGTGCTCTCATTTGCCGGACTTCCTGCAACACCTCGCGATTGGAGTTAGCGATGAGGCGGTCCTCCAGATGGTCGATGGCGTTGGAGAGTTCCTCCACGCGATCGAAGAACACTCCTATTATCTCGGCCAAAAGGGCGAATAGGAGAAAATCTGGGCCACTCTTCCTAAGGCGGGAATGCTCATTCCTCAGACGCGCTACGATTTCATCATAGCGTATATTAGTATCTTGGAAGGTGACGAGATAGTCGATGCCGAGCACGAAATAAGCAGGCTGGACCTCCGCCATCTCATGATTCTCGCTTGGTACGGGCCAGGAGACGAACAAGGCGTTGCCAAAATCCTCCATTTTGGCTCGCCCTCTGGAGTACTCAATGATGGTCTTCATCTCATAGGCGTCGATGTTGAGGTACCCACTGATCTTTTCGAGCAACTTAAGATCAGGAGGGGCATTCATGCATACCCAGGTGACCTTCCTCTTGCCGATCATGCGGAATGCCTGCTCCATCGGGATCCCCTCCCTTTCTTCATACTCCCTATGATCATATGATCGCACATGGAGGGGGCTCATAATCGTCGCCGGGGATCCATTCATCATATCTTATATGGTCCCTGGAATAGACATATCTTCCCGCCCAGCATCGCAGTTGGCGTTTTGCCCGTCATCACCACGGAGAATAGTATGATACGGGCTACGATGCCCGTATCATATATAGATAAGATAGAGTATACGGTGGATGTTAGTAGGGGCGGCAAGGCTGGGCTCAGGGGAGCGTCAGCTACCAAACAATAATCTTTATATATTTTGAGGCTTTACATGGGCTTCTGCAATGCCGGTTTAGCTTGCCATGGGCTCGTAGCTCAGCTAGGTAGGACGGACGTCTAAACGCGCCGTCCCTAGAAAGAGCATCTGGCTTTTAACCAGGTGGTCCGGGGTTCGAAAAGTGTACGGCCATCCCGTACGCTCCGAAAATCCCCGCGAGCCCGCTCTGACACTTAAGGAGAAGGATGAATGGAAGGCACTACGGTCAGGAATCCAGTGCGGTGGTGTTTTATAACTTTGAAGCCTAGTGAAAGGTGTCCAGCAGAAATGTCGAGGTGATTTGAGGTGGCCGAATCCGATTTTAATGTCTTAGAGCACGATCTCGTCCCGGAACATCATTTAATGTCCGAGGAGGAGGCCGAGCAGAAGTTGTCCGAGCTGAATATTACAAAAGACCAGTTGCCCAAGATCAGGAAGGGAGATGCCTGCATCCGGCTACTGGAGAAGATCCATGGCCCTATTCCCGAGGGGAGTATTATTAGAATAGTACGGCGGAGCGCCACCGCGGGGTCATTCGAGATCTACCGTTTGGTCATCAAAGAAGTGAAGAGGTGAAAGGTAATTGCGCGATCTGATCGAATTATATTTCAAGGAGAGAAGCATAGTCAATCACCACATATCCAGTTTTAACGATTTTCTATCTTCTCTCGACAATCCGAACAGCAGGATGCAGAAGATCGTGGATAACCTCCGCGTCTCCGCGGACGATGCCGAGAGGGGCATCATAACTCTTGACCCTGATCGCACCGACGGCCGCGATATCAAGATCCGTGTAGGGCGTCGCCGGGATGAAAAAACTGGCAGCATCGATCCCCAGGCCCGTCCGACCATCCGTGTAAACACTCCCGTGGTAAGGGAGGCCAACGGGGCTACCCACAAGCTCACTCCCATGGAGGCAAGGCTAAGGAATCTCAACTACCTCGCCCCAATGGAACTCGAGTTCACTGTAATCGAGGATGGCATAGAAAAAGAGCCCGAGCGTGTCCACATCGGCGATCTGCCTATAATGCTCCGTTCCAAGCGCTGCAACCTATTCAAGGAGAATATGGAGGAGGATCGCGAACTATCCGATGAGGAGTATCGCGTGAAGCTCATGGAAGCTGGCGAAGATCCTGCCGACCCTGGTGGATACTTTATCATTGGGGGTACTGAGAGGGTACTCATCTCTTTAGAGGATCTTGCCCCCAATAGGGTCATGGTGGAGTTCAACCAGCGGTATGGCACTCAGCTGGAAGTGGCCAAGGTATTCTCTCAGAGAGAGGGGTATCGCGCCCTGACACTGGTGGAGAAGAAGAAGGACGGCATTCTTATGGTTACCGTCCCCGCCGCATCTGGCCAGATACCTCTGGTGGCACTCATGAAGGCGTTGGGCATGGAGAATGATAAGGACATCTACGACGCCATAGTGAGCGTTCCGGAGATGGCCAACATCATCTATGCCAACATTGAGGAGTGTCACGATAAGAAACTCTACCCACCAAATGGCATATTCACCACCGATGATGCAATTACCTATCTGGAACGCAAGTTCGCTACCGGTCAGGCCAAGGAATACCGGGAAAGGAAGGTAGAGTCCATCATCGATCGTTCCCTACTCCCCCATCTTGGCGACACCAGCGAGGATCGCCTCAAGAAGGCCTTCTTCTTAGGCAGGATCGCCCGCTCTGTACTCGAACTAAGTATCGGGATGAGGAAGGAGGATGACAAGGACCACTATGCCAACAAGCGTCTCAAGCTATCTGGAGATCTTATGGAGGATCTCTTCCGGGTTTCATTTACCAATCTGATGAAGGATCTTAAGTATCAGTTGGAAAGAAGATTCGCGCGCAAGAGGGACGTCAACATTCGCATAAGCTCAGCCATTCGGCCAGACCTACTAACCCATCGCCTTTTGCATGCTCTTGCCACGGGTAACTGGGTTGGCGGACGGGCAGGTGTCTCCCAGCTGCTGGATCGCACTTCTAACATGAGCACGTTGTCCCATCTGAGAAGGGTCACCTCTTCACTTACTCGTTCCCAGCCTCACTTTGAGGCCCGTGACCTTCACCCCACTCAATGGGGTCGACTGTGTCCGAATGAGACGCCAGAGGGTCAGAACTGCGGGCTGGTCAAGAACGCCGCTCTCATCATCGATGTATCGGAAGGATTCCGGGAGGAGGATGTTCATTGGCTTCTCCGCGATCGCGGGGTGATCGACGTCACGTCGGACGAGGCTCATATTGGGTCCAAGGTCTACGTCAATGGAGACCTGGTTGGTCATATTGAAAACCCCAAGGTACTGGTATCGGAGATTCGGGCCGGCCGCCGACAGGGTTTGCTCTCCAATGAGATCAACATCCGCTATGACGACGAGATGAATGAGGTAATAATCAACTGTGACGAGGGTCGCTTGAGGCGCCCTCTCCTGACAGTTCAGGAAGGTCGCACAATCCTCAACCGCAAGCACATCGAAGACATCCGCGAGGGTAAGATAAACTGGTCCGATCTTCTACGTGAGGGCGTGATAGAGTGGATCGATGCTGAGGAAGAAGAGGATACGTTCATCGCCGTGAGTCCTTATGACGCACCTGAGCGGTGTGCTTCCTGCCATCGGGCCATCTCCCTCCCTGACGTGGACTGGATGAATCCCGGCGTTGAGACTACTGAAGCGATCCTTCAGTGTAAATATTGTGGCGGCGAGACCAGTGTTCCCCTGCTCATCGGGCGAGAACACACACATCTGGAATTGGACCCAATGTGCATCCTGGGAGTCGCTGCTGCGCTGGTGCCCTATCCCGAGCACGACTCGTCACCGCGTGTGACCATGGGCTCAGGTATGGCCAAACAGTCTCTTGGACTCAGCTGCACCAATTATCGCAAGCGGCCCGACACTCGGGGACACCTCTTACACTATCCTCAGAAGGCCATGGTCCAGACCAAGCCCATGGAATTTGTGTCGTTCAATGACCGTCCGGCTGGACAGAACTTTGTGGTCGCGGTGTTATCGTACCATGGATACAACATGGAGGATGCGCTTGTCTTGAACAAGGCCTCCATCGAACGTGGTCTAGGACGCTCGACCTTCATGAGGACGTATCGTGCGGAGGAGCGTCGCTACCCTGGTGGGCAGGAGGATCATTTCGAGATCCCCTCTCCCGATGTTAGAGGCGCCCGTGCTGATATGTCATATGCCAATCTGGGAGAGGATGGCCTCATCTCGCCCGAGACCTTTGTCTCAGGCGGCGATGTCCTGGTCGGCAAGACCTCTCCGCCAAGGTTCTTGGAGGAAGACACGGATTTCCTCACGCCCCAGAAGCGCAGGGAGACGTCAGTTACCATCCGTCCTGGTGAGAGCGGTTACGTTGACTCAGTCATGCTTACAGAGTCGGAGAACGGCTCTCGCCTGGTCAAGGTCAAGGTGCGTGACGAGAGGATACCGGAGCTCGGTGACAAGTTTGCCTCGAGGCATGGCCAGAAGGGAGTAATAGGCCTCCTCGCTCCACAGGAAGACCTGCCCTTCACAGTCGACGGTGTCGTCCCTGACCTGGTCATAAATCCGCACGCTATCCCTTCCCGTATGACCGTTGCCCATGTATTGGAGATGATCGGTGGAAAGGTAGGTAGCATGGAAGCGCACCCCGTCGATGGGACTGCCTTCTCTGGAGAGAAGGAAGAGGCCCTACGTGAGGCCCTTGTGCGCAACGGCTTCCGTCACACTGGTAAGGAGGTCATGTATGATGGCATGACTGGAAAGATGTTCGATGCGAACATCTTCACAGGTGTGATCTATTATCAGAAACTACATCATATGGTAGCAGGCAAGATGCATGTACGATCCCGTGGACCCGTACAGATCCTAACCCGTCAGCCCACCGAAGGCCGATCCAGACAGGGAGGTCTTAGGTTCGGTGAGATGGAAAGGGACTGCCTCATCGGTCATGGAGCAGCCATGGTCATTAAGGACCGGCTGCTTGATGAGTCCGATGGCACCTATCTGTATGTGTGCGGGCAGCCCAACTGCGGTCACATCGCCATGATGGATCGTAGGGGAGCCATACGCTGCACTGTCTGCGGGAATAATACTAATGTGCATCTGGTTCAGACATCTTATGCTTTCAAACTGCTTTTGGATGAGCTACTATCACTTGGCGTCGTAATGCGCCTTCAGCTGGAGGATCTAAGATGATGCGAGGCGTATCAAAACGGATCGGTTCCATCAACTTCGCGGCCGTCTCCCCTGATGAGATCAGGCGAATGTCCGCGACCAAGGTCATCACTGCCGATACTTACGACGATGACGGGTTCCCCATTGACATGGGCTTGATGGACCCACATCTCGGCGTTATTGAGCCGGGGCTGCGGTGCAAGACCTGCGGCAACAAGGTAGACGAATGCCCGGGCCACTTTGGCCACATCGATCTGGCCATGCCAGTCATTCACGTTGGCCTGGTCAAGGAGATCAAGAAGCTTCTGGAGTCAACCTGCCGTTCTTGCGGCAAGCTCCTCATGACTGAAGAGGAGGCTGCCGAGAAGACCAGAGCCATGAATATCATGGATGACCTCGGTGGAGACCTTATTGACTATCGTCTGATGGCCAAGAAGGCGGCCAAGGAAGCTTCAAAGAATACCATCTGCCCCTATTGTGGACAGCTCCAGGGAAAGATCACTCTGGACAAGCCAACCACATTCAGGGAGGATGGTCACAAACTCACTCCCAAGGAGGTACGCGAGCGGCTGGAACGCATTCCAAACGAGGACCTTCCTCCGCTGGGTATCGACCCCAACGCATGCCGCCCAGAATGGATGGTTTTGACCGCCCTAGCGGTACCGCCTGTGACGGTGCGTCCCTCTATTACTCTAGAGTCGGGCGATCGCTCGGAGGATGACCTCACTCACAAGCTCGTGGATGTATTGAGGATCAACCAACGTCTCCGCGAGAACCGTGATGCGGGCGCTCCCCAGCTCATTGTGGAGGATTTATGGGAGCTATTGCAGTACCACGTCACCACCTATTTTGACAACCAAACCTCGGGCATTCCGCCGGCAAGACATCGTTCCGGCCGGCCGTTAAAGACACTGGTGCAGAGGCTTAAGGGAAAAGAGGGACGGTTCCGTTCAAATCTGTCTGGAAAGAGGGTCAACTTCTCTGCCCGTACAGTAATCTCTCCGGACCCTACACTCTCCATCAACGAGGTCGGTGTCCCCCACGAGGCTGCTCGTGAACTCACTGTGCCGGTACACGTAACCGAGGCCAATATCTCTGCTCTAAAGGATATGGTCAAACGAGGAAGCGCGCCGCCTTTAGAGGACAACAAGTATCTTCCTGGAGTAAACTACGTCATCCGCCCTGATGGACGGAGGGTGAAGATCACTGAACGTAATGCAGACCTGATCTCCGACAGCCTTGAGAGTGGCTATATCGTGGAGAGGCATCTGATGGACAAGGATGTCGTCCTGTTCAACAGGCAGCCCTCGCTGCACAGAATGTCCATGATGGCTCACACCGTGCGGGTGATGCCCTGGAAGACCTTCCGGTTTAATCTGTGCGTATGTCCGCCTTACAACGCTGACTTCGACGGCGACGAGATGAACCTGCACGTGCTGCAGAGCGATGAGGCAAGGGCCGAAGCTTTGATCCTGATGAGGGTACAGGAGCATATCCTGTCTCCGAGATTTGGGGGTCCAGTCATCGGCGCCATCCACGATCATATCACTGGCCTCTTCCTACTGACTCACCAGAACCCTCTATTCGGCAAGCAGGACGCGCTGAACATTCTAACCAAGGTGGACCACCGCCCATTGCCCGATCCAGTGGTCATCGATGGCAAGGAGTACTGGGGAGGACACCAGATATTCTCGACCGTCCTGCCCGAGGACTTCCGTATAACCTTCAAGGCCTCCATCTGTCGCAACTGCCCCACCTGCAAGAAGGAGGACTGCGACATCGATGCCTTCGTCAAGATTCGCAACGGTGTGCTCATCCAGGGCACCATCGACGAGAAGGCCGTAGGCTCCTTCAAGGGCAGGATTCTGGATAAGGTCACCCGTGACTACGGCTCCGATGAGGCCAGAAACTTCCTGGATAATGTCACAAGAATGGCCATCGGTTCCATAATGGTGATAGGATTTACAACCGGCATCGACGACGAGGACATCCCTCCAGAGGCCACCTCTCAGATAGAGGAGGATCTAAAGGAGGCGATCCAAAAGGTCGATGAGCTTGTAGAGGCCTATCGGGAAGGCATCCTGGAACAATTGCCCGGGCGCTCCCTGGATGAAACTCTAGAAGTTGAGGTGATGAAGGTTCTCGGCCGCGCCCGTGATGAGGCCGGTCAGATCGCTGGCCGTCACCTTGGTATGGAGAACTCCGCGGTCATCATGGCCCGCTCTGGGGCAAGGGGTTCCATGCTCAACCTATCTCAGATGGCTGGCTGCATCGGACAGCAGGCCGTTAGAGGTGAAAGGTTATCACGAGGGTATTGGAACAGAACTCTTCCGCATTTCCGGAAAGGGGATCTTGGAGCAGAGGCCAAGGGATTCGTGCAGAACTCCTATAAGAGTGGTCTATCTCCAACCGAATTCTTCTTCCACGCCATGGGTGGTCGTGAGGGGCTGGTGGATACCGCTGTCCGTACCTCGAGATCGGGATATATGCAGCGGCGTCTGATCAATGCCTTGGAAGACCTAAAGCTCAAGGAGGACGGCACCGTCCGCAATACCGCAGACATGATCGTCCAGCTTCACTATGGTGAGGATGGAATAGATCCCACCCGCAGCGTACATGGCGAGGCTGTGGACGTGGATGATATTCTATCCGAGGTCCTCGGAGATGAGGCCGACCTTCTTGCCAGAATAGGAGAAAGGAAACAGGCAGGATATGCTACCATGGAGAAGGACCTAATGGAGGTCATGGAGGACGAAGAAATTGAAGAGTCAGACTATGAAGGAAGCGGAGGTGATGAGTGATGGCCCGTAAGGACACTCAGAACGCCCTGCGCAGGCGGGGCATATCCGATGCTACCATCGACATTCTCCTCTCCAAGTATAGAAATTTGAAGAGCATAGGTGAGGCCGAGCCAGCCGATCTCGTTGCTCTTGGTCTGTCCAATGACGAAGCTGAACACGTCCTAAAGGCCGTGGGAAAGCGGAAGAAGTCCAGCAAGAAGGCCAAGCGTAGCAGTACTGCCGCCCCTGCCGCTGAAAAGGTCGAATTCACCGAGATCGTGAAGACGCGTCCTCCCACCGACATGGAAGAGAAGCTTCTGACCATGACGGAGGAGATGAATATTGAATTATCCCGACGTGTACTGAGCGAACTGGCCTCCCGTATAGATGGTTTCGACATACCTGAGGATAGGATCAAGCTCCTGTTGAAAACAACCCATCAGCGGTTCGAGAAACATCGCATGGACGCCAACGAGTCCGCCGGTATCCTTGCTGCTCAGAGTATTGGGGAGCCAGGTACACAGATGACCATGCGTACCTTCCACTACGCCGGTGTCGCTGAGATCAACGTTACTCTCGGCCTTCCGCGTCTCATTGAGATCGTGGATGCTCGACGCATACCTAGCACACCCATGATGGAAATACATCTTCTTCCGGATGTGGCTGGCGACGTCGACATAGTCCGCAAGGTTGCCTCCAAGTTAGAGAAGACTACCCTATTGGACATCGCTGATATCGAGACCGATATAGTAAACATGAAGGTAGTCGTTCATCCTGATGCAGTTAAGATGGAGCAGAAGGACATCACTCTGGAGCAGATTCAGGAGAAGCTTAACAAGGAGCGGCGCCTGCGCGGACTGGTAAAAATCGAAGATGGCAACATAGTGATATCGTCCGACGAACCATCTTTCAGAAAACTACAGGGCATCGTGCAGGCCACTCGTGACTCCGTTATCCAGGGTGTTGATGGCATAGAGAGGGCCATCCTGCGGAAGCAGGGGCCTGAATATGTTATATATACTGCAGGGTCAAATCTCCGCGATATCTTAACCGTGGAAAACGTGGACAAGGTTCATACAACCACAAACTCAATTCAGGAGATCTACGATGTCCTGGGAGTGGAAGCGGCCCGGAATAGCATCATACACGAGGCCACCAGGACGTTGGAGGAACAGGGTCTGACTGTAGATATACGACACATCATGCTCGTGGCCGATCTGATGACCAACGATGGAGACGTCAAGGCCATCGGCCGGCACGGTATATCTGGAAGGAAGTCAAGCGTATTGGCGAGGGCCGCCTTTGAGATTACTGCCACTCATCTCTTGCATGCAGCCCTTACCGGCGAGACAGACCTTCTGGACGGAGTGGCAGAGAACATTATCGTAGGACAACCAGTTACTCTAGGGACAGGTGCTGTTAACCTAGTGTATACGCCCAAGCGTAAGGGGGCAAACCAATGATAGATTTGGGAAGAGCTATTAAGGCCGCTGCGACCACCGGCAAGGTGGTCTACGGCGTGCAGCAGGCAGAGAAGGCAGTCAGGGATGATTTGGCCAAGATGGTCATTGTCGCCGAGAACTGCCCGAGCAAAATACTCAGGCCCGGAAACCTTCCAGTAAAGGTGGTCGGGTTCAAAGGAAATAATATGGAGCTAGGGGCTCTATGTGGGAAGCCGTTTTCGGTGTCCGCTCTGGCGGTTATTGAGAGTGGTACTTCCAACATCCTTTCGTTGTGATCTTCATGACTGCTGAGATTACATTCACTGAGGACACCCTGAGATACATCAACCTGTTTGAACAGGTTACCAGGACCAGGGTGAAGGATTGCATGGAAGCTGGGGACAAGCTTGTCTTCGTGGTCGAGCCAGGACAGGCCAACCGAGCAGTGGGCAAGGGCGGGGAGAACGTCATCCGCCTCAATAAACAGACCGGGAAGAACATTCAGGTTGTCGAATATTCCGACGATCCGGAGAAGTTCATACGGAACGTGTTCTACAATTATAAGGTCCAGAAAGTGGTCATAGAGGACCGGGGCAATATTGTACATGCTACCGTCACGGTGGACCCGCAGGTCAAGGGGCGCGCCATCGGCAAGAATGGCCGCAACCTCAAGATAGCACGGGACATCGTGAACCGGCACCACAACGTTCAGAGCATCAACGTGGCCTGAGCGGCTCCCTCTCCACTTCCAGACGATCGGCAGTGGGATATTCTTCCACCAGGAAGGAGGCGAAGGGGAGCTGATCAGCGATTTGCTTCAGCACCCAGGGAGCCACCTCAACCCTCTTTTTTTCCATATCTTTAAAGAGCATGTTATCCGGAACGCCGAATTTTTCCTGTAGATGATGAATGATCTCATCCATTGGGCCTTCCACCACTCCTTTGATTAAGGTTCCCTCATCGGTGATAATGTCGGTAGTCCGCGCTACCCGGCGCGCCCGGCGCTTGATGCGTCGGCGAAGCTGTACACTATCTTTGAATCGCGAAGAGCAGTAATGCATTGACACGGCCCTCTTCCGACCGAGTCTGCGGAGGGCGGCCTCCTCACTTCCCTTTACCGCGCCAGATGTATCGTCCCGCACCTCAAGTCCGCGCTTCTGCAATTGGTCCCAGTTTCCTTCAGAGAACTCCAGTTCATTGAGATTAACAAAATCCATCCCAGCATCTTCAGCAAAATCTATGAGGCGCTCGGTGCGGTCCTCCTCTCCGGGCAAGGCGGGGATCTCCAAACCGACTTTCATATTGGTGCGGGTGATGAACTCCTGCAATTCTTTTCCATCCAGATCCCCCCACCGTTCCAACGGGGGGTGCAGACGCAGCTCATCCAGCCCTGCTTCTTCCAGCTGGCAAAATGCCTGCACGTCCAGGGATGAGGTGTATAAATGGATGTGATGTCTCCGGCCGAACTCTTTCTTGAGCAGGCGTATAAAGTGAAGCGTTCGATCTAGACAGGCAAGAGGGTCTCCTCCCGTGATGCCGGTGCCTTCGGCCCCTATCATGCGGGCCTCTTCTATTATCTCTTCGTCTGAGGAGCATCTTCTCTCATTGGCGAAGAGAACGTCCTTGCCCTTCTTCTCCAGGGAAAGGGGGCAATAGAAACACCCGGTGGAGCAACGTCCAGAGACTAACAGGACCATCTTTGTCCCCCGGCGACACTGAACGCATCCTTTAGGCAGACGACCAGTGTAGGCGGAGCCTGCTTCCATACCTTTTAACGCCATCTGGCCGAAACACGCTGGACTGAGTTATAAACATATTGTATTGGGCAAGAGCGCAGGGGCATCCCTTCGTTAACCTTTGTAAAGGAAAGCGCCCCGATGGCGGCCAAATGAAAATATATATACGAGCTGCTCAAGAATAATCGGCGGAGGAAGTCGGAGTGAATTTTAGTGGAGGAAGTTCTGAGACGATTCTGTCACTAAGCAGGAGAACATTCCCTGGCGTGGATGGGGAACAACCCATCCGCACTCCTGCGCGAGACATATGTGTCACGGCTGAGGATATGCCGCTGCTGTGGAGGGAGGAGAAAGTTAGCGTGATGGAGCAGCCTCGGTTTGGCCAGCGTGATTATGCTACCAGCAGGTTTAGCATAGTCGAGGATGGCGTAGAAAGGGCCGTGATTAGTTTTGAAGTGGTCATCTATAGCGATCGCCATACTGCCGCCAATGTATTCTCTGGGACACTTGGCAAGATGAGATTCCTGCATCTGGCCAGGTTGGAACTGGGGGATATGGGCGCCATGATCGAGGTACCCGGGCATCCATCTCGCAGACTTTGCGCTCTTCTTTTCACGGAGCGCAACGTGATGAGTCTGATCATGCTCTCGGTATCCAGGGACCATGAGATCTCAGATCGCTGGCTTATCAGTATGGGGCGCCTCATGGCATCCCGAATAAGGTAGGCAGTCTAAAATAAGGGCGGGGCCGTTCCTCGACTAAGTGACAGGATGAGGAAGGATACTCGCATAGTTCTAGCACTGGACGAGACGGACGAGAGAAAGGCCCTCCAGGTGGTGGACGAGGTCGGCGAGCTAGTCGATGCTATCAAGATAAATTGGCCTCTTGTACTTTCTGCTGGCCCATCGATAATCACTGAGCTTGCCCAGCTATCCTCAGTCATCTGCGATTTCAAGGTCGCAGACATACCCAACACCGTCCGTCTGATCGCCGAGCAAGCCTTCCGCCGGGGCGCCTCTGGTCTTATTGTGCATGCCTTCACCGGTACCGACTCGCTGAGAGCGGCGGTGGAGGCGGCGGCGGGCAAGGACATATTTGTGGTCACGGAAATGTCGCACCCTGGTGGGCAGGAGCACACTGCCCCCCTGGCCGAACGCTTTGCAGCCATGGCTGCGGAGGCGGGCGCTAGCGGTGTCATCGCCCCGGCCACGCGCCCGGAACGCATAGCCAAGATCCGTTCGGTGGTCGGTGATATGCTCATCCTTTCTCCAGGAGTGGGGGCCCAGGGAGGTAGTGCCTCGGCAGCTATCCGCATGGGTGCTGACTATGTCATCGTGGGGCGCTCCATCTATAAGAGTGAACATCCCAGGAAGGTCGCTCAGGCATTGGCCCGCGAGATATCCACATCACTTTGAGGCTTCATCTTGTCAAATATAGATATGGAGAATATTAATCAGCCAGTATGGCATGACTCGCCATCTAGAATGGCCATTCTCAGGATAGAGTTTTTATACTGGACCTGTAATCAGAGAGCGATTCCGTCTAGGAGACTCTAACGATGGAGACAAAAAAGGGAAGGCGGATTAGCCAGACCCTAAGGGAGAGGAAGCCTCTGAAGGGCGGTCTCCGTTCCCGGCAAAAGGACACCTGGCTGTCCCGGAACTGGAGCACCTTACTCATCCTGGTAGCTATCATTTTCATCGCACTGTTCGTGCGCACCTACTTTGGATACTCCACTGCTGTGGATAATGGCTTCCTTGTCGCCGGCGGTTCAGACTCTTACTATCATCAGCGCGTCATTGATTATATCCAAGAAACCGGCACCCATCTCGTCAACGATCCTCTCCTGAATTATCCTATCGGCATGAGGAACGCCCGCCCCCCTCTGTATGACTGGTCGGTCGCCGTAAGCGGACAGTTACTGTCCGGCATAACGGGGATGGGGATTGACAGTGCAACTGGCTATGCTCTACTATGCTCCACTGCTATATGGGGCGCCCTCACCTGCATACCCGTCTTCCTGATCACTCGTGCAGCGTTCGGGAATCGTGCCGGCATCATCGCAGCGTTTCTCCTGGCAATCATGCCAGGTCATATTCAGCGGAGCGTCTTTGCCAACGCTGACCACGATGCTATGATCCTATTCTTTGTGGTCTTCGCGTTCTATTTCCTGCTCCGGTCGCTTATGACGATATCGGGTACCAAATGGGTATCCAACTGGAAGAGCGGCAAGGCGATAACAGAAGGTATAAGGGAATATCTGAGAACCAATCAGAGATCTCTCATCTACGCCCTTTTGGGCGGAGTGTGCGTGGCAACAGTAGCCATGATGTGGACGGGCTTCACATATGTGCTCGTCATAGTTCTAGTATATTTCCTGATCCAGGTTGTAATCAACCGTTTCCGCAACGTCGACTCGATGGGCGAGTTCTTCATAGTAGGCACCATGCTGCTGAGCGCCTTCCTCATAATGGCTCCGCTGTACTGGCAGATGAACTACTGGACTCAGTGGTTCGACGTGCCATTCTATCTCTTCCTCGGTTCGATGTTCATCGGCGGGCTCTTTACGGTCACCAGGGACTATCCCTGGACGCTGGTTATTCCAGCGATCATCATTTTGGTGGCCATCGCTCTAACAGCCGTCTTCTTCATCTCTCCCAGCCTCTTTGAGGCCATAGTCTCGGGCCAGGGCTACCTGGTCAAGAGCAAACTATATGCTACTATTCAGGAGGCCCAGGCTCCTTACTTCTCAGATTTGGCGCTTTCCTTTGGGGCAGTTACCTTCTGGTTAGCTCTCATTGGAGTGGCCTGGGCAGCGATCAAGATTCCCAGGAATGTCGCCCCCCATTTCACGTTCGTGGTGGTGTGGATGGGCGTGTCCATGTACATGGCCGCCTCCGCAGGGAGATTCATGTTCAACGCCTCTCCCGCCTTTGCCATGGCGGCAGGATGGACACTCGCGCTGTTCATTGGCCTGGTCAAGTTTGAAGAGATTCCCCGAGCCCTATCGGGATTCTTCGCCCACCCATGGACCACGTTGCGAAAAGCATTCAAGCTGCGTCATGTCGTGGCCGCCCTGTTCCTGGCATTTATGATACTTCTCCCAAACGTCTGGGGAGCGGTGGATGCGGGAATTCCTTCGGAGATCAAGAGGGACTATGACAAGCAGATCTACTTTGCCCTCCCCGACTTCCTGCACCCTTCCAATTATGACCGTATTAACGGCTCATACTGGTATCTTGGTGCATTCTCTTACTCCATGCCTCTGCCTACAAGCTACTGGCCAACGGCCTGGCGATGGTTTGAGCAACAGGATAACGAGCTTGATGTTACTGAACGGCCAGCCTTCCTATCATGGTGGGACTATGGATTTGAGGCCATCCAGGCTGGACAGCACCCCACGGTAAGTGATAACTTCCAGAATGGATATCAGTACGCAGGCAGTTTCATTACTTCGCAGAGTGAGAATGATGCAGTAGCACTGTTTATCATACGCATCCTGGAGGCTACTGGCTTCGATGATCACATTAACGACACCTTGAGTGCTCATGGTGTCGACGCCAAGAAGCTACAGGACATCATGGCCAACCCCAACAATTATATCGACGAGGTCAAGAAAAACCCGAATGTCTATGGCCCTTACGACAGCGAGCTCAGCGCCCAGAATGCCAAGTATGCGGCAGCCAGAGTGGAGCTACAGAGGGCTGATCTGTCTGATCTGGTTGAGATCTACCATGACCTCCGTGAATATAGTGGCAAGGAGATCGGTTACTTTGCCATGGACAGCCGTCTATTCCCATTCAGCGCTACATATCAGAGCATCTTCTATGCCCCGGCGAAACTGTCTGACCGCAATATCGATCCATATACCAATGCGCCCTCTGACTTCTATGAGATAAAGGCAATAACTGCGCAGGGGCAGACCAAGAGTGTCCAGGATCTAACTTCCAGCGATCGGGTGATCAATTACGTCATTGTCTACAAAGAGGCGTTCTATGACACCATGCTGTACCGGACCATGATGGGATACTCTCCATCGGACGTCGGCAAGAACCGCCAGGGTATCCCAGGCATATCCGGCAGCCTGTCAGACATGGCACCCATGCCCGCCTGGAACCTTACTCATTTCAAGCAGGTGTACCGCACTGCCTATTACTCTCCTTACAGCAGCACTGAGGTGGCCAACCATGCTGATTCCTGGTATGCCATTTCCTATGAGGAGGCTGTCCAGCGGCAGAAGGATATTGCCGCTGGGAAGGACAACGGTACAGTGGATCTTAGCGCTTCCACGCTCACCAATGGTGTGGTCTTCATCCAATACTATGATGGAGCTATTCTCCAAGGCCGGGCCGTCTCCAATGATGGCACGCCATATGAGAACATCTACGTGACAGCAGTGGACGAGTATGGCATCCCGCACGACGTGGTGCGCACAGATGAGGATGGATACTACAGCCTCATCCTACCGTTCGGCAACATCAGCGTGGTGTACTCCGCTGGTACTCTGGACAAGCAGAAGCAGGTCGCCACTGTGATGAAGACTGAGACTTATGATGTGTCCTATGATCAGGCCATGAGGCGAGATGGTGTGAATTACACCTTCAATGGTGACATCACCCTGCCTGGCTCGATCGTATCTGGCACCGTGTTCTGGGACAATGACGGTAACGGCCGCTATACTTCCGGCGACGAGTCTATCTCCAACGCCACGGTGGTGCTGGAGAACCCTGTCAACGGGTTCAAGCAAGAGGTCGTTACAGATGCCAATGGCACTTACAAGATCATCGGCCTGGCCGGGGGCAACAATAACCTCTACGCAAGGTACAATGGTCATACCTTCGGAGCAAGTAGTATAGATATGAGCTCTGGCACACATAGCCAGAACATCGCTATCGAACCTGCTGAGATCTCCGGCACGCTGGAGTTTGATAATGGCGACCCCGCGCCCAATGTGGAGATGCGCCTGACCGACAAGACATCCGGTGAGACCAGGACCAAAAATACCACGGCCGACGGCGGTTTCACCTTTGATAAGCTCTTGCCAGGAGAATATTCCCTAACTCCCTCTTATGTGAGCCTTGGCGCGGGAACACAGGAGTATAATCTCACCGCGGGTGAAGAGAGGAAAGACCTCGCTCTCAGGCTGATATCTGCCACTCAGGTCACCGGTGAAGTGACTATCGATGGAGAGGTTCAGAAGAATGTGGCGGTGGGATTCCTATCTGAGCAGAAGGAAATATGGGTTCATACGGATGATAATGGCAGCTATGTTGCCACCATTCCTCGGGGCAATTACACCGCCTATGCCCTAACCAAGTCGGGCGAGACGGATTATGTGGTCATGGAACACTTTGGGGCCAACGACCAGACGATGACGCTGGACCTGAATATGGTCAAGGCGGCGACAGTCTCTGGCCGGGTCAGCGCTGACAGCCCTATTAGTGGCGCTTCTGTAGTGTTTACTGACTCCAATGGGGCCTATCTCAAGACCAAAACTAACGACGCTGGTCAGTACAAGCTATTCCTGATGCCCGATGAAAAGTACTTCGTCTACGCAGCGGGTTCCGGGAAGGCGTATTGGGACACCGTTGATGTAAAAGCGGGCGCTACCACCGTCGATCTCGCCCTTAATAAGGACAGCGCTGCCCTCTCTGGAACAGTCTATCGTAACATGAATGGCAACGGGGCCGTTAATAACGGCGAGGCCATTGCCAACGCCCTTCTGAGGGTACAGAGTTCTACCGATACGGCGCAGGCGGTGTACTTCGTGTCCGACAGCTCGGGCAAGTTCAACATTGCCCTTCCCAAGGGGGCGGACTATAGTATCACCGTCTCCATGGATGGCTATGATGTGATGGAGCTGGCCCATGATACATTCGAAGGCAAGGCCGAGAACATCGCCCTGACCGCCCAGCCTCGCAGCGTCACCGGCACGGTGGACTTCGAGGGGACTTCGCAGGACAATTACGCCATCGAGTTTGAAGGCACAGGTGGAGGTGCAGTGGACGCCTCCGCCAACATCACCGACGGAAAATTCACTGTGGATCTGGCCCCAGGCTCTTACAAGGTTACCATCGACCGCGAGGGCAAGATGGCATCCAAGTACACCTATGAAGGCACGTTGGTGGTGCCTGTGGCCCGGGATCCCGAGCCCTTCAATATTGAAACGGTGCGCAAGGTCCTGGTCAACATCACCCTGAGCCAGGAAGGCTCTGGCTCGGTCCGCTTCATAGGGCCGGAGAACCGGACGGTCAACGCGGCTCCAGAGCTCAGTGAATATCTGAGGCCGGGCCAGTACACCATCTACGCTGACATCACTTCCAGCGGTGCACACTACGCTAGCCTCACCACTGAGACTATAGGCGAGGGGAGCGACATAGTTCTTAACACTATGGCTGCCTACAAGCTGAGCGGATCAGTTCAGTACGACAACAAGACGCTCACTGGCACGTCCAGTGTGACCGTATCCGTTGGCGGTGCCAGTCTGCCTCTGACCACTGGAAGCTCAGGTACATTCTCGACTTATCTCCCCTCTCTCCCCTCTGGCACCTATGATTTAGAGGTAGAGAGGGCGGCCAAGCAGGCTGTGGATGGCGTACAGCGCTACGTCCTGTACACCGGCAGCGAGTCTGTCACCATCAGCGATGCGACACCGGATCCGGTTGACATTGCTACCCAACGTGGCTATGATAATGTCACCCTGAGCGGTAACATTGACATTGCCGGCTTCTCTGGCGAACTTGAGTTCACGGCCATGAGCGAGACGGCCATGGATGCCACCACCAGCGTCACTGCGGGCGACTACTCTATTGACCTCGCACCGGGCATATACTCTGTCTACGGCACCGACGGCACCAATGTGGTGTTACGGATGATCGAGGTCAAGCCCAGTCAGGATAATACTATCGACCTCAACACGGATACTGGATACGAGGTCACTGGAAAGGTGACTTATGATGGCAAGGACATGAGCAACGCCAAGATCACCTTCACCGACGTGGCCAGTCATACAGAGGTGTCGGATGAAAGCGGCACCTATCGTGTCATCTTGCCCAAGGGTTCCTACTACGTAAGTGCCATCGGCACGGTGGTTGAACAGGGGGTCACAGTGACCTGGGCAAATTCATCCGAACTTGAACTCGACAATGACACTACCAAGGATATCGAGCTAGAGCTTCAATATCGTAGCGTGGTCGAGGTGGAATGGGATGACACTGCCAAGAGGACCGTCGATGCTGGCGAGACTGTGAAATACAACATTATCATCCACAACCGCGGCAACGTCAACGATACGTATAAGCTGTCTACCACTTCCTCCTGGGGAGTCACCTTCTCCAATAACGAGGTTTACCTACCCTGGGGTTCGGGCAGCAACGAGACGATTGTGGTGACCATCAAGACACCAGTCGATGCAAAGGTCGCTCATCCACTGATCAGCATCAAGGCGACGTCGACGAACGATACAACGGTCTACGACCTCGTGGCCCTTGACGTTGGAATCAACCCAAGATACGCCGTGGAGGTTCAACAGGCAGCCGCACAGACCAACGGCACCGCCTATGTGTTGCCTGTTGAGGTGAAGAACACTGGTAATGCAGATGACACCTATACCTTCGCGATATCTGATGATGCCCGCGATGCCCTAGCCAAAAAGGGCTGGACAGTCTCCATACCTGGGAAATCCAACCTGAGTACGAATATTAAGGTGGATGCGGGGAAGAGTAAGATAGTCAACCTGGAACTAATTCCCAGAGAATCCCCAGATCCCAACGCCTCACTGGAGATCGGTGTAAGATCAGACAATATTGAAGAAGAGACTACCAAATTGTCGGTGGAGACGCTGCAGCTGAGCGCGCCCGACGGGCCGACCGTGTCCGGAGGAGGCGCGTCCATGGAGGCGCCCAAGATACCGGCCATCACCTGGCTGATGATGGGCCTGGTCGCGATATTGGGGGTCATCTTTGTGATCCTTAAGGTTAACAAGGGGGTGTTTGGACGAAGAAGAAAGAGGTAATCGCCTCCTTCGCGCTGCTAGGCATGCTGGTGATGGCCACCCTGGTCATCCCGGCACCGGCGGCTGCACAAGATGGAACAGATTTCTTGATCGAGATCAGCGGTCCGCAGACCCTGATTCCTGAGGAGACGGCAAAGTATGTTGTGAATGTGGATGGCGGGCCGAGCGGTGACATCAAGTATGAAGTCACTGCCTCTAGCGGGGGCAGTGTCAGTCCCTCAAGCGGCAAAACCAGTGCCAATAACTTTACCGTCACGGTGACCGCACCTGCCGACACTGGGAAGTTCATTGTCACATTCATCATCTCATCAGAAGATGGTCTGGTCAAAAAAACCGCCCAACAGACTATAGAGGTCATCCCTCCAGTAGTGATCTCGGCAGAAGTGTTCAATAGCGGAAACGTCGCCGCCAAAGACGTGCCGGTGGAATTCTATGC
>JAAYQQ010000105.1 GCA_012519255.1 Methanobacteriota archaeon
ACTCGAGCTTACGTACTCTGAGCCAGGAAAAGCGCCGGTAAGCATTCCCCTCAGCGGGACCTAAACCTCTTCCTCTCTTTTTCACATGAGGCACTTGGCCAAATACGATGAGCGCCTTGGGGAAGAATGGATGAACCTTCCGACGAACATCACATTGAACAATGGAGTCGAAATGCCCATCCTCGGCCTGGGGACATACCTGATAAAGCCGGAGGAGACCAGAAAGGTAGTTCTGGACGCCCTTTCCATGGGATACCGCCACATTGACACCGCCGCTTTCTACAACAACGAGGCAGCAGTGGGTGAGGCAGTCAGAGATAGTGGACTGCGCCGTTAGGAAGTGTTCATCACCTCCAAAGTGTGGAATACCGATCATGGGTATAAGGAAGCCAGGGCCGCGTTCGAACGGAGCCTGCAACGGCTCGGCTTTGACTATGTAGATCTTTATCTCATCCACTGGCCCATGCCAAAACGGCTGGAGACCTGGAAGGCACTGGAAGCCATCTATGAGGAGGGCCTCGTCCGTGCTATTGGAGTGAGCAACTTCGTCCCCCGCCACCTCGATGAACTCCTCGCCACAGGCTCGATCATACCGGCGGTAGATCAGATAGAAATGCATCCTTTCCTGGCTCGGAAAGACGTCCTGGAGTATTGTAAGGAGAATAATATCTCGGTAGAGGCGTTCAGCCCCCTGGCCCGGGGACGGCACCTGGACCATCCTGTCCTCGTTAAGATCGCGAAGAGGAATGGTCGTACTCCCGCTCAGGTGATGATCAGATGGTGTCTACAGAAAGGCGCTACGGCGATTCCCAAGTCGGTGCACCCAGTGCGTATGAGAGAGAACCTGAGGGCATTGGACTTCTCCCTGGCCTCCGAAGATGTGGCCGCCCTGGATGATCTTGACCGTAACGCCAGGACCACCACCTGGGATCCTTACACCTTCATCTGAGCAGGAAGTCTCAAGAGCACTCAGTTATATAAGTAATCCAATACGGACCCATGGCTTCTCTGTCGGCCTTGGATCAGATAATGCTCGCCCTGGGGTATCTGGTCTTATTTTTCGTCCTGGCAATATTGGTGTATGCCATGGTTATCCTTCTGTTGACTGTGGTATCTATCCGTACAGGGCGCTTCTACTTCCCCCGGCTGCTAAAGCCTGGGCTGATAATCATAGAAGGGCTTCTCCAGGCAATATGTAAGGCGGTGCGGATCGATGACAAGGAGCTCACTTCCTTTGCCATCCGACTTCGTAATCAGATGAATCACGAGATGTTTAGCAATATACCAATGGAGCAGCGAGCCATCTTCCTGCCTCAATGCCTTCGCTCCGCCGCCTGCCCATCTGATTTGACCACCGAGGGGCTGGTGTGCAAGTGATGCATGCGCTGCGGTATTGGAAAGGCCATCGATCGGCTGGAAGGAGGGGGTTGCAGAGTGTTCATCGTTCCTGGTTCCACCTTCATCAAACGCATGATCAAGAAATACAAACCCATGGCCATCGTGGGCGTGGGCTGCCTGC
>JAAYQQ010000106.1 GCA_012519255.1 Methanobacteriota archaeon
GTGGACACGGAACCATGCGCCTGCGGCCGATCCCATCCCCGGATCTCACGCATAACTGGCCGGGTAGATGACATGCTTATCATTCGTGGCATCAATGTCTTCCCGTCCCAGGTGGAGCATACTCTCCCGGGCATACCGGAGCTGAGCATTTCCAGATCGTGGTGGAGAGAGAGGGTGCACTGCACTCCATGCTGGTGCGCGTAGAGCTAAAGAAAGAGGCGTTCACGGATAACATATTAGAATTGATGGAACTCCAAGATCGTATCAGTCACCGTCTCCGAAATGCCCTAAATGTTGGTGTTGCCATCGAACTCGTGTAGCCCGACACCCTGCCACGTTTCGAAGGGAAGGCCAAGAGAGTTGTGGATAAGAGGGACTTCTGATCTACGAAGAATCTATCGGGCGTTGGCCTGCACCCTCAAGAGGCAATCTGTTGCCTCGTCCAGTTGGCTCGAGCGATGAAAGAGGCGCGTGGGCATAAACACTCCCCCCATCCCTGAGGATGCCGAACAGATCGCTGTCTAGGTGCTGAGAATTTAGTATTATAATGCTGTTCATTGTAGTATGGCTCCATCGAAGATATGCCTGCGATGCAACGGCGCGGGCAGATGCAGGAACTGTTGAGAGGCGGGCCGGCTGTGTTACCCCGGTTATGGGGTTTTAATCATTATGCTGAGCCTTGCGACCATTGCTTCTAAAGTGGTGTTTGTAAAAGATGTCAGGGCAGAGATCTGATCCACTGAAGCGCCAATATTCTCTCATTCGATAGATTGGCTCAGTCCAAGAATGCTATTCGCGTCTTCATTAGGTCGATTTCGTCATTAATCTCTCTTATATTCTGGTGATTGGAAAAGTGTGTTAAGGGGGCTACTCGGTACTATGAGGTCTGTGGGATGGACGTTGAGAAACCCTGCACCTCGGATCGAGATGCAAGATTTTTATCATATATGCTGAAAATCAATGAGGCGGTAAGGATTCCATGATAGGGGAGCCAGTCTGCCAAAGACGCCACTATTCACTCGCTAAGGCTCCGTGATAATTGATACCTTGAGCCTCGCTAGCACGGCACACTTAAAATAGGAGGACCACAATTCCGCGGCAGCGGGAGTCATCGCTCGACCAACAGCGGACCCATCCCGCCCAGGAATGTAGGCCCATGTTTGGCATCGAGGATCCACAGATAGTGCTCGGTTATGTTCTGGCCGCCGGGACGGCCATCGCATGTGTCGTTTACGGGTGGATGAAGCGCGACGAGGAGGACTAAAATGATCAACTCTCCTCTCTTCTGGGCTCTCACCACTGTCTACCTGATAGTCATCTTCTATCTTGGATATCTGGGCTATAAGCGCACCAAGGCTTCCGAGGACTTCATGCTGGCAGGACGTAAGGTCCACCCTTGGATCATTGGCTTGTCCTATGGGGCTACCTTCATTAGCACCTCGGCCATCGTAGGTTTCGGCGGCGTTTCTGCCATTTATGGGACCGGCCTCATCTGGCTGACCATGATGAATATCGCCGTGGGGGTCTTGCTGGCCTTCATCGTGTTCGGTAAAAGGACCAGGGCGCTAGGTCAGCGCCTCGGCGCGGTCACTTTCCCTGACCTTTTGGGAAAACGATTCAAATCGTCATTCATGCAGTATTCGTCTGCCATTCTCATTCTGCTTTCCATGCCGCTCTACGCTGCGGCGGTCATGATAGGGGGCTCCCGTTTCATGGAGGCGGCGTTAGGAATCGATTTCCTCGTTGCCCTCATTATATTCGCTGTCTTCACTTCCATATACGTCATCTTTGGCGGCCTCAAGGCAGTCATGTACACTGATGCTGTTCAGGGCGCCATAATGCTCTTGGGGATGGCCATCCTACTCCTACTGACCTTCTCCCTTTTAGGCGGCCCTACAGCTGCCTTCACCGATCTCGCCGCCCTGCCTTCAGAGGTACCGCCGGACATGATCGGGGGCATGATCAGTAAGGGCTTCACAGGCTGGACCTCTATGCCTGAGATAGGTTCAGAATACTGGCTTGTGCTGGTGACCACCATCATTATGGGCGTGGGCATCGGAGTGCTCGCCCAGCCGCAGTTGGTAGTCAGATTCATGACTGCGAAGGACAACAAGGCCCTCAGCCGGGCCATCCCCGTGGGCGGCCTTTTCATTTTCATCACTACTGGAGCAGCATATACAATTGGGCCGCTAACCAACCTTTACTTCTGGAATGAAGTGGGCAAGATATCAGTTGCAGCAGTGCCTAATGGAAATGCAGATCTCATCATGCCCACATACATCAATCAGGCCATGCCTGAGCTGTTCGTGGTTATTTTCATGCTTGTCCTGCTTTCAGCAGCCATGAGCACTCTCAGTGCTATCCTTCACACCATGGGCACCACTGCTGGATTTGATTTCTGGCGCTATTTCCGAAAGTGGAGGACCAAGTCAAAGACCCTTGGCATGCCATCCCTAAGGGCCAACCGTGCTGGCACCCTTCTAATGTTGCTGGCCAGTTTTGTTCTTGCCCTTATGCTGGATGAGAGTATAATCGCCCGTGCCACCGCCATGTTCATGGGATTATGCGCTGCCGCCTTCATGCCCGCCTTTGTATATGGCCTATTTAGCAAGCAACCCTCCACTCGGGCAGCCAAAGCATCCCTTATTGTTGGGGGACTTACTTGGTTTGCCTGGACCGCGTTCGTTCATATCAAGGAATCATCCATATTGGGCATTAGTCAGTTCTTACTAGGCCGCCCTGCTCTCCTAGGCATGCCCTGGCAGGTAGTCGACCCGATGATGATCGCTCTGCCACTATCTATCATCACTCTCATAGTGGTGTGGGCACTCGAACGTGCACTTGCTGATGAAATCATTGCCAATGGTCGTTCTGGCCCGACAGAGTGAAGTAGGTTGCCAAATGAAAGTCCTACCTGTTCACGAGAGGGGCGACGCATCATTATGTGGATCTGAGGGCCGTTCCAGTATCTTTGTCCATTATTCTCTCATTTAGATGTACTGCTGCACAATATAAATGCTTGATGGAGTCAATATCTTATATAGTGGGTAATTGATGAAGGCCACTATCCGGAAAGGGGCTGGTGACATGCTCGCACTTCAGTCTTCTAGATTGACTCCATCCCCATCCGGTTACCCTTTGCATAATAATTGGGTTGGTAAGTCCCCCGTCAAACTTGTGAAAAGGATGCCCCAAGACGGATTTTGTCTCTGCCTTATCGATGAAAGAATTTAGGTCAGAGATAATGAGTACGGGAATCATACCCAGTATTGTTGCCGAGAGGTACATTCTCTCGCCAGGTATAATTTCTCGCTAAGTTATCTAATGATAATATTGAGCTTATTGGGGCGCCTCTGCGACTCATTCTTCAAATATGGTCGTGTGGGCCAGGTGCTGTCTTAACTATACATTCTGTCTAGAATCTCTGTCACGTATTGAAACATCATCTCTCAAATATCTCGACCAGTCGCAAGAAAGGAGTAATTGGTTCGAGAGGCGCCAGGACAATGGCGGTCATCTGCACCAAGAGATAGCTTATCTATCTTATTCCCTGTTAGGTGCAATACCATGGAATTTCTGATATTGATGAAGCTGATGGATGAGGGCGTGGGAGATACTCCCAGTGAGAACAAGATAATCCTCGAGACCAACATCATACCGAGCATCGAGATGCTTGCCCAGATGGAGGCAGAAGGTAAGGTTAGAGGTGGATTCTTTGAAGGCCAAAGGTCCGCTGCATTCATAATGTCTATGCCGTCCGAGGATGCGCTCGATAAGGCTCTTTCCGAGCTTCCCTGTGCCAACATCTTCGGCATCGAAGCCATTCCGCTGGAGAGCCTGGGTGATGCACTGAATAGGGATCGTAGAATCTTGAACGATCTCAAGTAGTGCGGCTGCCTGATAGTGCCCGGTCTCCATGCTCACTCATCTCTGATCGCGCCAAGCGAGGTGAAACAGGATGGGCGGTTACGAAGGCTCCTTACATCATCATGAGTGCCATGGGCACCGTGCTTGCCCCCCAACACCAGACTAGTGGCCGCGCTCGTGGAGGACGATGCTCACAAGGCTCCGGCATAGTAAGGTTTATATTTGTATCTCCATGATACCGGAAAGTGACATGCTCGTTACTATCACGCCCGTCACACTGGATTTTTCCTACCTTTCCAGGACAGGGCACGTGCTGAGCATGGAGATGGCTGCATGTGGATCTGGAAGGGGATGCGGAGGGCGCTCTCAGATGTCCCCCTCCTTCCCGGTCTGAGCGGTCTTCGGAAAGTTTTCGGGGGATGTCTGTGAAACGCACATTGTTCACCGTAGGTCCGGTCGAGGTCCGCAAGGAGGTCCTCGAATCGATGACCCGGCCGATGATTACCCATCGTAGCAAGGAGTACGAGCAGTTACAGGAGGGCATCGTGGAGAAGCTCCACAAGACCCTGGATACGGATATGCATATTCTCATATCCCCCTCCTCGGCGTCTGGATTATTAGAAGCGTGTGTGCGCAACGGCGTCAATCAGAAAATGCTTGGACTATCCAACGGCTCTTTCGGAGATCGCTGGCAAGAAATTGGCTCTCTAAATGGTAAGGAAGTTGTCAAGGCCAACTCTGCATGGGGCAAGGCCATCCGGCCCTCAGAACTTCATGCTTGCCTCGACGACAGTATTGAGGCTATAACTCTGGTTGCCAATGAGAGCAGCACTGGTGTTCTCAATCCGGTAAAGGAAATTGTTAAGGCGGCTCGAGATGAACACGATCCTCTTGTGTTCGTCGACGGCGTCACCGCCGTATATGGCACCGATCTGAGGATCAAGGATCTAGATCTCGACGCTCTGGTCTTCGGGACACAGAAGGCGCTGGCACTCCCTCCAGGTTTGGCCATCATGTGCATTTCTGACCGGCTGCTCGACAAGGCCAAGACAGTGTCTAACCGCGGCTACTACTTTGATTTCTTGAAAATGATGGAGAAGGCTGAGAAATATTACTCTCTTACCACGCCTCCTGTATCGCTTTTGTATGCCCTGGACTTCCAACTCGATCGCATACTTAAAGAAGGTGTACAGGCACGCTACCAGCGACATAAGGACATGGGCGATCTGGTACGTGACTGGGCCCGGGAGCATCTTGGCCTCTACGCCGAGCCAGGGTATTTCTCGGATACGATCACTGTCATTAATCGCAATGGCATGGACTTCTCCAAGCTCAACAAGTCCCTAAAGGAAAAGGGCTATGAGATATCCAATGGCTATGGGTCAATAAAAGAGACCACCTTCAGGATTGGTCATATGGGCGATCTGACCGTAGACGATATCAAGGGCTTGCTGAAGGCCATGGATGAAGTGATGGAGGCGATGTAATGTTCAAACTACTGGTAACTGATGAACTTTCAGAGGAAGGTCTGGAGATGCTACGCAGGGGCGGGCAGGTCCAAGTGGACGTCCGTCCCAATATCCCGCACGATGAGCTGCTGGAAATACTGGGCGATTATGATGCTATGGTCATCCGCTCAGGGACCAAGGTCACTGCAGAGGTCATTGAGGCGGGAAAGAATCTGAAAGTGGTAGGTCGTGCCGGCGTGGGCGTGGACAACGTCGATGTCAAGGCCGCCACCCGCAAAGGCATATTGGTGATGAATACTCCATCTGCCAACATTATCTCTGCCGCCGAGCACACCATGGCCATGATGATGTCATTGGCCCGCAACATTGTGTGGGCAGACGCATCGCTCAAGCGGGGCGAGTGGAAGAGATCCAAGTTTACCGGGATTGAGCTTAATGGCAAGACCCTAGGCATCGTGGGCATCGGCCGAGTTGGCGGAGAGGTGGCCAAGCGGGCCAAGAGTTTCCAGATGAAGCTCGTCGGTTATGATCCATATATCCCGCCTGAGGTGGCGGTTAAGCTAGGGGTACGTCTAATGCCTCTAGAACAGGTCGTCGAGGAGGCAGATATATTGACCATACATGCTGCCCTGACGCCGTCTACACACCATCTCATAAACAAAGACCTCATCGCCAAGATGAAGCCCACCGCCATGGTCATTAACGTGGCCCGGGGTGAGCTGATCGACGAGGATGCGCTTTATCAGGCACTCAAGGATAAGAAGATTGCCGGTGCCGCTCTGGATGTGTATGAGAAGGAGCCGCCCGTAGGTTCTAAGCTCATCACGCTCGACAATGCTGTTCTCACTCCTCATCTAGGCGCCTCTACCAGAGAGGCTCAGGAGAAGGTGTCCGTGGAGATGGCTGAGGCGGTCAAGAGATTCCTGTTGGACAAGAAGATTACCAACGCAGTCAACGCCCCCGTGCGAGGGATGGATCCCAAGGTTCTACCCTTCATTTCAGTGGCGGAACGGCTGGGTGCGTTCGCGGTGCAGCTTACTGATGCCCCTGTAGCCAAGATACAGGTTACATATCATGGCGACCTCGCTTCAGTGGACACCAAGATGCTCACCGTGTCGGCACTCATGGGCGTATTATCTAACCTATCTGGCGAACAGCCCAACATAATCAACGCTGAATCTATCGCCAAGGAGAAGGGCATCCAGATCGTAGAGGTCAAATCGGAAGAGTCTCAGCGATACGTCAACATGATCTCTGTCTCGCTGCAGTCCAATGGCGTTAATAGGGAGGTCCGCGGAACGGCCTTCCCCAGCTCCGAGCCCAGACTACTGGGCATAGATGACTTCGACCTGGATATGCCATTGGATGGGGATTTCCTTCTCTCCATCCACGCCGACGTCCCGGGAATCATCGGGCGGATCGGCACTGGCCTAGGCAACAAAGGCATCAATATCGCCAGGATGGGCCTGGGGCGGGAACATAAGGGTGGCAAGGCTCTCCTACTGGTTTCGGTTGACAACCCCGTGAGCGAGGATGTCCTGAGGGAGATGCGTTCCAATAAGGACTTCAAGGAAGTGCGACGGGTCTTGCTGTCCAAATTGGGCGATCGCGAGTACCTGCAGATCTGAGCCTGCTGGGAGCCATACTCCCTCTCCCAATTCTTTAGCCTTCGGCCTTGGGAGCTATGCGATATGCACCCCTCATGCCACGACAGGTCACTGCAGTGAGCATTGGCTAGCAGGCAAGTGGAGGGCTTCAGATGGCCCCATACTCTTTCATGGCTAGGAGATGCCTCAGCAGCATTAGCATGCTGGGCGCCCTGAGCCTTATTTTATATTTATTACGATTTTATACTCTTCAGGGAGGTACCATCTGAGGGGCGCAGGGAATCAACTAACCTTCTCCTCTACACTCCTTACCTTTCTTTCCATTGCATCTTTCTCTCCCTCTCGGTCATCGATGCGGATGATGGTTAGAACACGGTGAGACATCGAGCGGACCTTTTTATGACAGTCGCTAATGACATCCATTACTTCGTCGTAGTCTCCTTCGATAAGGGTGCAAGTTGCAGTGAGCTTGTGCTTCAGACCACTGGCCTTAACGATCTTCAGACACTCTGCCACGTACGGGCTGAGGCTCTCCCCTGCTCCAATGGGTACTATGCTAAACTCGGCGATCATGGCTCATTACCTCTTTTGATAATTAGTAGTTGGGCTTTGATATATACCATGAGCCAAACATAATCTGCTTGAGACCTAAGCTATTACTCCCAATAAATGAATTCTATAATATGATAATTATGTCTAAACTACTTTATATACGTCGCTCCCAAGCAACTTCTTGTAGGCTAGAATTGCTTAGGCCAGACGGCGTCAGAGGGGAATAGAAATGAGCGATGAAGAGAAGAAGACATATGACGAGGCGTTGAGCTTGGACGACCTTACCATTGCCATCCGTAATGGGATCGACAGGGAAGGGATGCCTGATGAGCAGGCCAAGGAGATGGCTCAGCACATCTTGAACTTCTTTGGATATTCTGAGAGAATAATCGATAACGTCCTGGAGCCAGAGGACAGGGATGCATTCTATATGCTCGAGGACACTGGAATTCTCACCACAGAGAGAGAGGAGACGACGCTATATGATGGACGTGAGTGGCGTATCCATTACTGGTTATTCAGGAAGGGTCGTATTCACGAGCTCATTAATGGCGAGTTCACTGCCTTCGATGGCGTGGAGGACACTGGATCAGTGTATGAGAATTTAGATGAAGAAATCTGGCATCGTGAAGAGCTCTGAGTGATCCTTTCTACGGAATGGATCCTCTTAACCATATTTCGCTCCACCCACCACAAAATCATTATACTCATTGATTCTGGGTTGGATGAATGGAGCTTTTCCCTTATTCCTTCCGACCATTTCAGGTCGAATTGATCGAGACCATTGAGTCCAGCGTACGCTCGCGAGGACACGTTGTATTGGAGAGCGGTACGGGTACGGGAAAGACGATCTGCTCTTTGGTAGGTACTCTTGGCCCGGCATTGGAGGAGGGCAAGAAGATAATTTACCTCACTCGCACCAACTCGCAGCAGCGTCAGGTCATGCTGGAACTCCGTGAGATCAACGAAAAGCATCCTCTGCTGGGAGTGGGTCTACAGGGAAGGCAGTCCACCTGTCCACTGATCCAGCGTGACCCGGATCTGCGGGATGGCACGCCCGAGGAGCTGTCCAAACTGTGCGCTGAGCGCAAGTCTCGTTCTATGCAGGGCAAGGAAGGCGGCTGTCGTTTTTATGAGAATTTACTCTCCACTCCTTTCCAGGAGATCGAGGAATATTGCCGCAAGCACCTTCCTACAGTGGAGGAGTTCGCTCAGTTTTGTGACCAGAGGGGGCTGTGTCCCCATGAGCTAACAAAGGACCTCCTTCCCCACGCTACGGTGGTAACTGCTCCCTATGCCTACTTTTTCATGCCCTTCATTCGCAGTAATCTCTTAGATTGGCTCAACATTCCTGTCCAGGATTCTATAGTCATCGTGGACGAGGCTCACAATCTTCCAGACTATGCTCGTGAAATTCGTTCGGTCTCGATATCTCACCGGCTCCTCAACCTAGTATCCAGTGAGGTTGAGGAATATGGGGACCCTGAGATCATGGAAGGGGTTAGCGTCGTGGACCTTCTTCAGGTCTTGAGGGAGCAGCTGCGTACTGCTTCAGATGAGTACCTGATCGAAGACGATGGACTCATCCCTCCGTCTTTTCTTGAGGAAGGCCTCATGGCTGCCTTCACTACTACTTCGACAGGGTTGGCCACCATGGCCAAGTCTCTTATAATCTATGGGGAGACCATCCGGGAGGCAAGGAAAGGACAGGGCCGGTTGCCCCGCTCATATATGCATTCGCTAGGCGGGCTCATCTTATTTTGGCTGGACATGGATGATGAAGATTATGTGAAGCTCGTGGTCGGAGGAAATAACCCTGCTTTTGAGGCATACTGCCTTGATCCATCCCTGGCCGCCCGACCGTTGCTGGACTGCTATGCCTCTGTACACATGTCTGGCACATTGGTACCGCTGAATGAATACTGCGATTCATTGAATCTCCCCATGGACTGTCGTATGTGCATATTCCCATCTCCCTTTCCTCAGGAGAATCGCCGGGTGCTTTATCTCGAAGACGTGACCACAAAATATGAAGAGATGATCAAAGACGAGGAGATGGTCCAGCGGATGGAAGATTATACTGTTGCCCTATGCAATGTTCTGGACCGTAATATTGTGGTATTCTTCCCCTCATACATGTTAATGGATCGGTTCCTTCAGGATGGCATACTCAATCGCATCCATAAGAAGGTGCATCTTGAGAGAAGAGGCATGTCCCAGAGCGACCTCATGAACATAGTGGATGAATTCAAGGAATCGGCCGGCGAAGGTGCCGTTCTATTTGCAGTGATGGGAGGGAGG
Source organism: Methanobacteriota archaeon (assembly GCA_012519255.1). Taxonomy (GTDB): domain Archaea; phylum Thermoplasmatota; class Thermoplasmata; order Methanomassiliicoccales; family Methanomassiliicoccaceae; genus DTU008. The sequence continues at coordinate 9,797 of JAAYQQ010000106.1, forward strand.
ATTAGCGAAGGCATCGATTTCCCTGAACAAGAGCTGGAAGCAGCCATCTTGGCCGGGATACCTTATCCAAAACCCACTGCCAAACAGAGGGCGTTGCTGCATTACTATGAGATCAAGTTCGGCAAGGGTTGGGAATATACCGTCAAGGCGCCTGCGACTCGCAAATTGCTTCAGTCCATTGGTCGTCTCATCCGTACGGAGACGGATGTGGGGGCAGCCATCATCCTGGATCGCCGGGCCAATCAGTTTTCCGACAGCATCCCTGTAGTTATGTCGGAGTATCCTGTAAACGACGTCTTGAACTTCTTCAAGGAGAGGGGCCGTTAGTAAGCGGGCAATCCTTTTCCGCAGGCAAGTAGCATCTCACCCACCGTCCCATATAATCTCATGCTTTCTTTCGCAGACATCTTCTTCAGCAGGGCGATGCCTAGCATGTTGGAATTCCGCTGCCCCTATATTCATGAAACAGCGCCCAAGCGCTGATAGATGTGCCCATCGTCATGTGAGCAATCCCCCCACGATGACTGAATGTCATTCTTTGAAAGAAACTAGGCGCTCTTACGGGTGAAGGCCATACTGTCCCTGGGGCATGCATCCATGCATCTTCCACAGTAATAGCACTCGCTCATATTTCCGTCTGAAGTAGGCTGGCCGGTAGGGCATACCTTTACGCATCGCTCGCAACTCACGCAATCATCAGTCCGGCGCAGCCGGAAGAAACTTCGCCGGCTTATCAACTCGGCCAGTGCTCCAAAGGGGCACAGCAGACGGCACCAGGGGCGATACACTATGGTGGAAGCGGCAAGGATGATCAAGAAGAATGTTGTAGAGATCACAGCGAACTCTAGGGCGAAGAACCGGAACGGGTTTGCTGCGAGGAAGGCTGGCGTAAGCATGGCCAGGGCGATGAATATCATAGTGAAGGCGCCCCGTATTAATCTGGGATGGGCACGGTCAATATCCACCTTCTTGGACGTTACCCGGGACATGAGTTCCTGGGCGGCTCCAAGGGGGCAGGCATAACCACAAAAAAGTCTTCCTGTAAGAAGAGCAAGTGCTCCCAGGACCGCGATTCCTACGAGGGGCTGAAGAGGAAACCGATCTCGTGCGATTCCCTGGAAGAACTGATAGATCTGTGTCACTGGATCGGGGACGCCGCCCAGGATCAAACCTCCTATCAGAACAGTTGTGGCTGCTATGATCACAGAGCTCTTTTTCCCAAAGATCCCTTTTTTGAGAAGTGCGGCCACAAGGACCATTATCGTCAGGGCATAAGCGAGGCCAAAGATCATCAATCTCGGAACCATGCCCCTATCTCTCCATTCTATGTCTTTAAGTTCTTGTTACTAGTTGAGGGTGTCTAGGTTACAAATGAGCTTCGAAGAGCGAACCATCAGTGTCCTGCAGTCCCTTGGTCTGACATATTATGGGGCCAAGGCCTATCACACTCTGGTCGCCCTGGGCCCTTCTGGCGCATCGACGTTGGCCGAGGAATCACAGATTCCTCGCTCGAAGATCTATGGGGTGCTTCGTCGACTGGTTCGGGAGGGTTGGGTGATTACGGCGAACACCCGTCCGCTCCAATATAGGGCACGGGATCCTCGGGAGGTCATGGGGGCCCGCCTGGAGAATTTTCAGACCGAGGTGAACCTTGCCTCAGCGGAATTGGCCAGCATGTTCGATGGAATCGTAGAAAGAGAGTCGCCCAATGCCTGGATGATAAGGGGAGAAGAGAACATCGCCCGCCGGGTGAGCGACATGGTAAGGCGGGCCAGGGAGGAGATCCTCTTCCTTGGTGCGCTCTACCTGCCCAGCGAGATGGACGCCCTAGCATCTCAGATTCCCCTGGCCAGAGATAAGGGAGTTGAGATAAAGGTGCTAGTGAGGGATCACATGGCCACCGAGGGGGGCGAGGTTATCCTGGCCGAACGACTCAGGGAATTAACCCCTGATGTAAGGGTCATGCGAACCCCCTCGATCAAATTCATAATTGCCGATCACAGGGAGATATTGCTAATGTTCTCCCTGGTCGTTGGAGATGTGGCAGACCTATCAAATGTCGCGGCTATCTGGATGCCTCGCTCGGAGATCGCCACGCTGATGCGCAGCAACTTCCTTATGATGTGGGATGCCCAAGAGCCCAGACTATAGCAGTTTGCTTTTCCGAGTAGGTTTTGGTAACTTCATCACCAGAATGCGCAGCGGATCCTGAGATGAGTTCTTCCAGCTGTGAGGGATGCCTGCGGGACTTTCCACCAAGGTATCTGCCCCCACCTTCGCCGTCTCTTCTCCAATCTCAACCTCTCCCACTCCCTCCACTACATAGAATGCCACATCCACGGGAGTGATATGCCTCTTTAGACTTTGCCCGGGTAAAATGGTCAGATGTGAAATCAGGCCATGGTCATGATCATAGAGTGTCTTGGCATCGACTCCATGAGGATTTGGTTTAGAGGCGGCGTCGGTCAGGGAGGTAATTATCATACTTATTACATGGCTGAAGAATCTCATAACATTTATGTTACTATCAAGGGAGCCGGGCGGTATGGATAAGGATAATCTAGGGGGTCTGCAATCACGCCTTCATGGATCCATTGACGGCAGCTCTCAGCGGTCTTATATTATTCCTTCCTGCCCTCATTCCAAATTCTGCTGCGGTATTATTTGGAGGCGGAACTCCGGTGGATTTCGGCCACACATGGCATGGGAAGAGGATCTTGGGGGATGGCAAGACCTGGAGAGGCTTCTTCGGTGGCGTGGGCACGGGCATTGTCATCGGACTTATCCTTCTGGCTATCGGGCATTTCCTCGGCTCCCCCGAATTCCTCAATTATGGGAGCTTCCCGCAAAATATAGGAATCATAGTATGTCTGGCTGCTGGCTCATTGCTTGGTGATATGGTGGGAGCCTTCATTAAACGCCGCCTAGGTATCCCACGCGGACAGAAGGCCCCTATATTGGATCAGTATGATTTCATGGCCGGAGCGCTATTACTCACTCTACTATTCTTCCCATCGTGGATATTGTCTACTTACGTTGAGGGGAATGCTATTGCGGCACTGATCACATTATTGGTACTTGTTCCGCTCCTTCACCGCGTGGTAAACATCATCGGTTTCAAGATGGGGGTCAAGAATGAGCCGTGGTAATACTATGACAAGAATCAGGGAAGCGCTGATAAGATGTGGCGCGCTGACATATGGCGATTTTACACTCGCCTCAGGAAAGAAAAGTCCTTATTATATCGATATAAAGAAGGCTAGCACTGATCCGGACGTCCTGGAGATGATGGCCGATGAGATGGCCAGACTTATTCAACTGCAAGGCCTGCGCTTCGATCGAATAGCCGGCGTCGTACTGGGATCAATCCCCCTGGCCGTGGCATTGTCGCTTCGCATCAAGGTTCCCTACATCATGGTGCGCAAGGAAAAGAAGGACCACGGCACGGGCAAGCTCATCGAGGGTATGCTCCAGCAAGGGGACCGGGTCCTCATGGTCGAGGACGTGATCACCTCCGCTGGATCGGTGACGGATGCCATCGGTACCGTACGTGCGGCCGGCGGGGAAGTGTCTGAGGTGCTATGTGTGGTCGACCGGCAGGGGGGCGGAGAGCAACGGCTAGGGACTGCTGGTGTGAACCTCCACTCCCTCATCACGGCCGATGAGCTGTTGAAGAGAAGATAGAATGAGGCCGAACAAGGACTGTACCGGATGCACACTGTGTCACAGCCGTCAGAATGTTGTCTACCCCGATGGTGACCCAGACTCGCCCGTGGCATTTGTTGGAGAGGCTCCAGGTAGGAAGGAAGACGAGATAGGAAAACCCTTCCAGGGGGCATCAGGCAAGGTGCTCGACAAGCTTCTAGAAGAAGAAGAGGTCCCCCGTTCGAGCATTTTCATTACTAATACCGTAAAGTGCCGACCTCCCCAAAACCGCGACCCTACAGAGGATGAGATGGCCGCCTGCCTGCCCTGCCTTGAAGAGGAGTTGAAGGATCGCCGGCTCATCGTGACACTTGGTCGCACAGCCGCCCGGGATCTCCTACATCGCCAGGTTCACCTGGCAAAGGATGCCAACATGATCACCAAGGTGACCATACGGGGCAAGGAGATCGATCTGGTTGTCGCATATCATCCCGCGGCCTCGTTCTACAACCCTAAAGTTAAGGAGAGTCTTCGTGAGACCATAAGAATCACAAGGGCCTATCTTGAAGGCCACGGAAACGTTTCTTCCACAGGAATCTGAAGTTCTTCCAGCCATCCTCCCAGGAGGATAGCTTTGCTTCGCCCATCCTACGGCGGTAGCGAATCATCACTTCTTTGGAACGGAGCTTTCGGAAGGCTTCGATCTTGATCTCTTCGGAGAACGGCATGCCATCACTTTGTAACTCGATCTTTTGAAGGGCCTCTCGACGAAATACCCACATGCCACTCTGAGAGTCACGGATGGTCTTGCCAAAAAGGAGGCGAGTGGTGAACGACAGCGCGAGGTTGCCGATCTTATGCATGCTGCTCATGGCTCCCTCCTCCATATGTCCGAATCTGTCGGTGGTGATGAACTCAAGATCCTCATCTTCCAACATCTCGATGAGTGGAATGATGGCATCGGCAGGATAGGTGCAGTCGCCGTCCAGCGTTGCTATGTAATCGCCACGTGCACTCGCGAAGCCCGTCTTATACGCTCGACCGTAACCCTTTCGTGGCTCCTCCATCACCATGGCTCCTTTTTTCAGGGCGATCTCGCGAGTGCGGTCGGTAGACATCCCATCCACCACCATAACCTCATACTCGATCTTGCCAGAGAGTGCAGAGGTAAGCTCATCCATGACCTGCCCAATACACTCCTCTTCGTTCAAGGTAGGGATGATGACGGTGAGCCTCAAGAATGCACCTCTAACTCATAATGAGTGTAATAATATGCCGCTCACAGGTGGGTGAAGAGTAATATAGCTTCCGTTGGAGCATCAGAAAGTCGTACAGGGGAGCGATGAAATGACTGAGTGTTGCCTTTTTTAATACCTATGTGGGTTCACACCTTTCTCCATGAGGGCCCCTATCCTTGGTGAGCTTGAACCCGATATAGCCTAGCATGGCAACTATAAGGCGAGTGAGTGCCCAGAAACTCATCTTCTGCTTAAACATCTTGATGGGATCGTACTTGCTCCATAGGCTGCCATGCTTGAGAGTGAGCTGTTTTCGTCCTGCTCCGTTCCAGAACGCCTGCCGGTAGAAGCCGTAGACGGTGGATTTGGTTCGACGATAGATAATGGCGTCAGGATTGTAAACGATCCGATAGCCTGCGTCGACCGCTCGGTAGTTGAGGTCGATGTCCTCGGCGGTGATGAACCATGGATCGAATCCCCCCACCTCCTCGATGACCTCCCGGCGAAAGGCCTCGTTGGCTGAAGGGAAGGATACATCATAGCCCCTATGTTGAAGCTCGACCCGGTCGAGTTCCTCCCACGCCTTCAGGCCGATCATTATAGAGCGGCCAGCCACGATGTCCGCCCCTTCCCTGAAGCTCTTTCTCATCTCTCGGAGCCAGTTGGGATTGGCAAGATCATCCCCGCCGGTGAAGGCGACAACATCTCCGACAGTCTTGGAGATGCCGAAATTGGTGCTCTCCCCCCGCGTGACTGGCCTTAGGTAGAGCTTGATGAAGGGATATCTCTCCACGTAGGTCTGGACAATATCGCGAGTGCGGTCCTTGGAATCGGCGTCGACCACAATGATCTCTAGCGGTCCCTCCTGGATGACAAGCGAGTCTAGCAGGTCGGCAATATTCTGTTCCTCGTTCATCACATTGAGGACCACACTGATCAGCATCTGGTCAGAGTATTCCCGCTCTTGTTTAAAAGGAATGCGGGCGACCATATCATTAATATTCTCCCCCTACTTTATCAATATCGTGTTTAGCATCGTGTAGCCATGGGGAGCTTACTCCCCAACATCTTGACTCCGCTGGGATTGCGTGGACTGTAGAGAGAGGCACTCTTGGTCTAGCAGCGAGTGTGGGATAATAATCGATATCCTCAGCTCCGGCGGGTGCTGGGAGATATGTCCCTGCGAAACCATCCGCTTGTACCCACTGGGAGTCTAGGAGGAGGGGTGGCGTAATATCTGGGCCCCTATTGTATGGCCCCGCGGGGTTGCGATGCCAGGATGTTCATTTTCCCGGAGGTTGTTGGAGTATGAACATACCCCCTTCTTAGATTCAAGCTGGAGATCAGTACACTCTGCCCGGTTGCCCCCTACCCTCTCTGAAGGAGGTGCTCCCCCGCTTTTCGTTCGACATGGGGGATAGGGCGGCGTGGTGGAAAAGACTCCGCGAAGATGTCCTGCAAAAGCTAGACAAGATGCAGCAAGCGGCTCGGTGCATGGCCACTAGGGGAGCAAAGCATTATGCCCAAAGAATGGATTCATAGCGCGCTATGAAACTCTTGGCCACATATTACTCCGTTACCGATTGCACAATAGGTGAAGGCACTGTCGTCAGGGACTTCGTAAATCTTTATGGGTGCAAGATTGGGCGAGATTGCAAGATCGCCGCCTATGCAGAAATACAGAAAGATGTGGTCATCGGAGACCGATGCAAGGTAGAGGCCTTTGCCTTCATTCCCACAGGCGTTACTATAGAGGATGAGGTATTCATTGGACCTCACGCTGTATTCACCAACGACCTCCACCCTCGCGCCGTTGGAGATTGGGCCATCACACCTACCGTGGTCCAGAAGGGTGCATCCATCGGCGCCGGTGCAGTCATCGTGTGCGGTGTCACCATTGGCGCCAATGCCACAGTTGGCGCCGGTGCAGTCGTGACCAAAGACGTCCCTCCCGGGGCGACGGTGGTTGGCAATCCCGCTCATCTTATCGAGAGGAGGGAGTAGATTGGCCAGGATCCCCCAGACGCGGCCCATAATGTCCGATGAAATGATCGAGGCCGCGGCCGACGCCCTGGCCAACGAACGTTTGGTCATGGGCGAGAGCGTCTTCAAGTTCGAGGAGGAGTTCGCAAGGTACATCGGGACGGACCACGCGGTCTCGGTGTCCTCCGGCACGGACGCGCTCATCCTGGCCTCGATCGCCCTGGGCGTGCGCGGCCGCGAGGTCGTCACCACGCCGTTCTCGTTCATCGCCACCGCCAACGCGGTGGTGCACGCCGGCGCGACGCCGGTCTTTGCCGACGTGCTGCCCGACGGCAACATCGACCCCGCCGAGATCCGCGTCGGGCGCGACACCGCCGCGGTCATGCCGGTCGATCTGTACGGTCTGCCGGCGCGCATGGACGCGATCGCCGACGCGGCCGGCCCGGACGTCAAGATCATCGAGGACGCCTGCCAGGCGCACGGCGCGGTGTACAAGGGGAAGAGATGCGGCGCGTGGGGCGACGCCGGCTGCTTTTCGTTCTATCCGACCAAGAACATGACCGTCGGCGGCGACGGGGGCATGGTGACGACCAACGATGAGCGCCTGGCCAACGACGTTCGCAAGCTGCGCGACTGCGGGCGCGTGTCGCGCTACGAGCACGACGTGTTCGGCTTCACCTCGCGCCTCAACGCCGCCAACGCCGCCATCGGCCGCGTGCAGCTCAGGCATCTGGACGAGTGGAACGAGCGGCGGAGGGCGCTGGCACGTCGATACGCCGCGCGTCTCGGGGACGTCGCGCAGCTCACGCTGCCGCCGATGGGAACGAGGGACGTCACGCCGGTGTTCCACCTCTTCGCCGTCCAATGCGACGACCGCGACGCGCTGGCCGCGCATCTCGCCTCGAAGGGCATCGACACCGCGGTGCATTATCCAACGCCGATACATCTGCAGCCAGCGTATCGATATGCGTATGGATTTACTAGGGGGAGCTATCCTATAAGTGAGAAGTTGGCCGCAACTGTACTGTCTCTCCCCCTGTTCCCTGAGCTGAAGGAGGAGCAGGTAGATGTGGTCTGTGAACACATCATTGAATATTATGGAGGCGCGTGATGAGACATTTCGACGTCGCCGTACTAGGGGTAGGGTACTGGGGCAAAAAAATAGTGGATGAGTATCGTAACATCCCGGGGGTTAGAGTCAAGGCGGTGTCTGATCAGGTAGATAGGAACCTGGAATTCTGCCGGGACCGCTATGGCGTCCCTGACCTATATCATGATTATAAGGAAGTATTAGAGGATCCCAGTATAGTAGCCGTGAACATCGCACTCCCCAATGCTTTACATTATCCAGCTGCCAGGGAGGCCTTGGAGGCAGGAAAGCACGTCCTTGTGGAGAAGCCGATCGCACTGGACTCCAGCAATGGGAAGGAATTGGTAGACCTGGCTGCGGAGATGAATCTTACACTGTCAGTTGGGCATATCTATCGTTTCAACAATGCCATGATCGAGGTGCGAAGACTCGCCCGGTCTAATTTCTTTGGGCAGATATATTTCTTAAATTTGACTTGGATGAATCTTGAACCACCCTATCCTGACCGAGACGTCATCGTGGACCTGGCTCCCCACACATTCGATATAACGAACTTTATCTTTGATGCCTGGCCTTCCAAGATCTCCTGCACTGGCCGCGCCTATCGGCGTGAGGAGATGGAAGAGATGGCCTTCATCAGCTCAGAGATGCCCAATGGTACCATTTCTCATGCCAGTATCTCATGGCTCACGCCCAGAAAGACTCGCCATGTCGAGATTGTGGGAGAGAATCGCTCCGCCCTCATCGACGCAGTATCTCAAGAGGTCACTGTGTATGAGTCTGGCTACACCTATAAGCTGGGCATAGAGCGCAACAATACCATTCAGACCGAGTTGATACACTTCCTTCAATCGATAGGAGATCCCCTCACCGAGACAAGGAACTCGGGCACGATCGGCGTCCGCACGGTAGAGATGATCGAAGCGGCCAAACGTTCGCTTGCCGAGGGACGCTGCATAGAGGTGCCTCAGGAGTAGTGATATGGGAAAGAAGGTCCTGATGCTCGTCACAAACGGCTTCCGCCCTGATCCCCGGGTAGCCAAAGAGGCTGAGGCATTGGTCTCGGATGGCTATAATGTCACTGTACTGGCATGGGATCGGGAGAATAAATATCCTGATCGGGCAGATTACAGGGGGGCGAGGATCGAGCGAATCAGGACCGGATGGGCAGGCTCCATGCTTTCCTTTGCCCTATTCTATCCATTATTCTGTCTTAGAAGCCTGACATATGCCCTGCGAAAGGATGCCGATATAATTCACAGTCATGACTTTGATACACTGCCTCTGGGTTTTCTCATATCGTGGCTGAAGCAAATTCCGCTAGTCTTTGATGCCCATGAGAATTATGCGGAAATGATTACCGTAGATCTTCCGGGGATGGTTCCCCGTGCGGTCGAGCGACTGGAGGGTTTACTCATCAGGAAGGTTGACCTGGTTATCACCGTTAATGAAATCAATGCTGCCCGCATGAGGCCAAACGCTCGCAACGATGTGGTGCTCATAGAGAACTGCATCAACATTCCAGAGCAGCCTCCTCCGGAGTTTGAAGGTCGCGACCTTGCACTCCTATATGTTGGAACATTAGAGCCCATGCGGTACATAGAGGAGACGATCGTGGCATCTAAGAGGATGGAAGACTGCGTGTATAAGGTGGCGGGGTGGGGCCGACTGGAGAATGCAGTAAGAAAGGAGGCAGATGGAGTCAAAGTTCACTTCTTAGGAATACTCCCCCATTCTTCCGTGCTCCAGGAGATGGCCTCCAGCGACGTGGTGCTATGCCTGCTGGATCCATCCAATAAGAACTACGCCGGCTCCTCCTCTACCAAGATCTATGAGGCTATGGCTGTCGGCGTTCCTGTTCTCACTACCAGGGGCACCACCAGTGGGGAGCTAGTGAGCAGAACGGGGTGTGGGCTGGTTATCGACTGGAGCGAGGACAACTATCGATGGGCGATCGATCAGTTCCGTGATCCCGAAAAACGTCGCGAATGGGGGAGAGCCGGAAGAGAGGCAGCAGAGCGAGAGTACAACTGGAACCGAATGAAAGAACGTCTTTTAGATGGCTACAGGGGCCTCCGTCGTAGCTCATGATGACGTCGCCTTGGGCCTCCTGGGCACGGCCCCGATAAGGTGGCGGGGTGCAAAAAGGATGTGCGCCAGCTGGTGCATGTGGAATATAAAGTGGCGCCAATCTCCATATTGTACTGACATGCGGAAGGCATCACGGGGCGCCTCGATCAAGATGTCCAGATACCATCTAAGTGCTTGGCCCATGGGCATGCGGCCGGTGCGGGCCAGATTCAGGACGCCGGCGGCATTCCATCCGGCTTTTCGTGCAAGGTCCTCATGAGGGTGAAAGTGATCCACAAAGGGGCGGACCACAACCCATCGGAAACCCAGATCTATGATCCTCTGAGTGATGATCCAATCCTCCCAGGTATCCATGTCATTCAGGTCCAAATCCTCTACTAGTACCTTCCTTACCAGGGTGGCGGAGGTGAGGCCTCGTTCTCCTGGCCGTAGATCAAAAGAATCTCTGCCCTCGAAACGCCTTTCGTATGACTCGGTAAGCATCTCCCTATATGGCTCGTGTATCGAACGTACTGCTCCCTGTACTGCCCCCACACCCTCGCCCGCCTTGCCCAGTGCCTCTTCGATAAAGCCCTCGGGCAGGCTAATATCATCATCGATAAAGGCCACCCACTCCGTATCACTCTCCCTCACGCCCTTCATTCGGGCAGAGCCCAGAGAAACCGTGTCTTTGAGCACGGTGGCTCCATGGCGGCGAGCGATGTCTGGCGTGCTATCTTCTGAGTCGCGGTCCACGACAATTATTCGGCGGGGACGTAGGTTCTTTTCTACAGCCTCTAATGATTTCTCTAGCCGGGAGGCAGAATTCCAAGTGGGAACGACGGCAGACACATCAGAGATCTCGTGACTATCGCTGGAATTGGATGCAGCGATTCTCATGGGTAAGTGTTTTCAACGCAGAGAATTTAATGTTTCTCCGCTATCCTGACGGACTGCCCAGGTCCGCTACCTCTTAAACTCCTAAAACTGTGCCCCATATTATAGGGTCCAGGAATGCTCATTATTTTATTTATCCTGAGAACGGGTTTAACTATTCATCTCCGAGTTTGAATGAGGTACCATACCCTTGATGAAGATGTTCAAGTTGGCAGAATTCATGTTCGTCACTCATTCGGGCAGAGCCCATGGAAACAGTGTCTTTTAGCACAATGCTCCTATAGCGACGAAGACTCTGGATTGGCACAATCACCCAACTTATTTGTTTCCCTGCATAACATGGGTAAACGCCCCACCATGGCTCCATAATGGAACGAACTTGAGATATTATCCTTCGATGATATGAATATCAGAATGTCTGGAATAAAACTTAAATATTCATCAACCCATTCTATTCTCCTGTCTGACACGCGTCGGACCAGTCGTGATGGGATGCGACAAAGGGCGTAGCCTGGCTAGTGCCCGTTTTCGCCTCCTCCGATGCCGGAGGTAGGATGTATCTCAAGCAGATCGAGCTAGAGAATTTCAAATCATTCGGGAAGAAGCTCATATTGCCCTTGCTGGAGGGCTACACCGCGGTCACAGGACCTAATGGCTCTGGTAAGTCCAATATCTCCGACGCTATTCTTTTCGTCCTTGGCCCGAAGAGCTCGCGAGTCATACGAGCTGGGAGACTTCCCGATCTGATCTTCAATGGGGGAGATAGCAAGAGGCCAGCCAATTATTGCAAGGTCTCGCTAATATTTGACAATAAGGACCGGTTAATCCCCATTGACGATGATCTCGTCCGCCTTACCAGAATGGTAAAAATGTCTTCGGATGGGGAAAGTTACAGCTCATATTTCTACGTCAACGATCGCAAGTCCACTCTAGGGGAATTCGATATCCTTCTTAGCAATGCCCGTATCAGTGCGGATGGATATAATTTCGTCCAGCAAGGCGATATCACTCATATCACCACAATGTCCAATCTAGAGAGGCGCCGCATCTTTGACGAAATCTCTGGTATTTCCAAGTTCGACGAAGAGATCGAAAAGGCCAAGGCAGAGCGGGACGAGGTCGACGCCAACATCGAGCGCATATCGATAATTTTAGATGAATTGGTTAGGCAAATTGATCAGCTAGAACAGGAGAAGGAAGTAGCTCTAACTTACTTCCGCATGAAGGACTTACTCACCCTGTCCAGGGCCCAGATGGCTTACAGGCGCAGGGAGAGCACCGAGGCCGAAGCGGCCGCCCTGCAGAAACAGATTGAAGGTTATGAAAGGGATATCCAGTCTCTCAAGGATCGGCGCCAAGAACTCGCAGACAACGTAAGAGACCTTGACTTCAGGATGGTGCAGACTGAACAAGAGCTCCAGGCCAAGGGAGGTAAGGAGTTCCTGGAGCTGCGCACTCAGATCGACGAGCTGAAGATCAGAGTGGCCAAAGCGGAAGATCGTTCCGCCCAGGCACTGCAGTCTGCTGATGAGGCTGATGAGGAACGCCTTCGCAAGACCGAGGAGTGCGGAGACGTATTGGAGAATATAGCCTCGCTTTCGCAGTTAAGGGAAGAGAAGGCACTCAAATTATCTGCGTGCGCTGCAGAGCTGAAGGCTCGAAGGAAGGAACTCGATGATATTCAAAGTGAGCTGAGCGACTGCGATGAAGAGTTGGCTGCCCTAGAGAAAGAGATTACCCGGTTAGACAAGGATCTCCGTGCGAAGGAAGACCGAATCAATCAAATGCTCATGGAAAAGGAGCGCCTGGAGGGCCGGAAGGAGCGCCTGGGAATCGATCTCGCTGGTCTGGATGAGGAGATCGGAATACTCGACTTCGAGATTGTTGATACGGAAGAGCAGATAAGACTGCTCAAAAATCAGGAACGGGGTTCGGCCAGAGAGCTCAAGGAGTTGCAGGAAAAATACCTCAGCCTCAAGAGTGCCGAGGCCCGTATGTCCAGAGAGGCCGGGGAACTGGAGCAGGCAATCCGCTCTCTCGTAAGGGAACAATCTCGTATCAAGGCCGAGGAGGAAGCGGCTGGTGATATTGCCAGAGGATACAACCGTGCCGTAAGGGGAGTCATAGAGGCACGAGATTCCCGAGCCATCCGGGGTATCCATGGTACCATCGCTGAACTGGCAGAGGTCGATCCAAAATACCAGACAGCGCTCAATATAGCCGCTGGCGGGCGAATGCAGGCTATTGTAGTGGACGATGACCAGGTCGCCGCCGAATGCATTCATTATCTCAAGCGTAACGAGATGGGGAGAGCTACTTTCCTGCCGCTCAACAAGATGATGGGCGGGCGGCCTCGGGGAAAGGCCATCCTTGCAGCCAAGGACGCCACTGGTTTTGCAATTGATCTGGTTCGGTTTGACGAACATTATCGGGCGGCGTTCTGGTATGTCTTTGGAGACACCGTGGTTGTAGAGACCCTGGACCAGGCCCGCAGACTTATGGGGGGCGTTCGCCTTGTAACGCTGGGCGGCGAGTTGCTGGAGGCTTCGGGCGCCATGGTTGGAGGCAATATGCAGGCCTCCCGACTCAAGTTCGGCAGCTCATCCAAAGGTAGGCTGGAGGAGGTTTCCGCTCAGCTTGATCGAGCCATACTTGCATCAGAGAATCTTGGCGAAGAATTGGTCAACATCAGGGAAGAGCTGGTGACAATAGAGGGGCAGATACGTGAGCTATCTGGAACAGGTGGCGCCTCTGGTGTAACGCTTCGGGCACTGGAATCTCGAAAAGGAGAGGTGAGCTCTAAGCTTGACCAGGTAAAGAAGGAACGGATCAAAAAGGCCGAGGAGCTTGAGCAACTGGCGCAGACCATTGTTGAGCTGGACGGGCAGATCACTGCGAGCGATGTGGAGATGGAGCAGTGTCGTGCCAAGAGAGATAAGGCTCGAGAGGTCATGGAAAGGCTGGCTCCTACAGAGATGTCCGTACGACTCAAGGATCTCCAGTCTCAGGTGGTTGAACTGACGGGCTCCGTGGCCGAGCTCAATGCTGCGGTGGAGACCCTAGATGCAAAGATTCAGCTCAATCAAGGGCATGTAAATGTTCTCCGGGAAGAAGAAGCGCAGCTGAAGGAAAAGGCGGAGAATCTACGCAGGGAATCCCGGGAAATGGATCAGGAAGGGGCCCGGGCGAAGACGGAGCTGGCTGCGTTACGCAAGATTGAGGACTCCATGGGTGCGGAGATGAACAAGCTTCGCCAGAGGAAAGAGGCACTGTTCCGGGAGAAGACCGCTCTAGAGGGGGAGCGGGATGGCCTCCAGAATCGGGTGGAGACCACGACTGATATAATCGTGGGCCTACGCACTCGCATTGGACAATGTCAGGATAAGCTGCGTGAACTTGAGGAGGAGATCAGCCAATATGGTATAGTTATCACGCCGCCGATACCCTCTCAGGATTCCCTCAGAGATACCATACGTCAGTGCGAAGTGGCCATTGCCGAAATGGGGGCAGTGAACCTTAGGGCGGTGGATGACTATGAGGAGAGGAAGGGGCGCCATGATGCACTGAGCGGAGAGATCGAGCATCTAGAAGCCCAGCGAAATGACCTTCTTAGTCTGGAAGGGGACCTAAATGAAAAGAAGAAAGTATCCTTATATGAGGTCTACGAGGCCGTGAACGCCAACTTCAAGCGTTGCTATAACGAACTGTCTCAGGGGGGCGAGGCCGAACTTATCCTGGAGAATCCGGAAGAGCCATTCGAGGCCGGCCTGATCATGAGAGCCAGGCCACGACAGGGTAAGGTCTTGAGATTGGAGGCCCTAAGCGGGGGCGAGAAATCCCTGGCCGCGCTAGCCTTTATTTTTGCCATCCAGGAATATCAACCTTCGCCTTTCTACTTACTCGACGAGGTAGATATGTTCCTAGATGGCATAAATGCTGACATGGTGGCTAGGAGGGTGCAGAAATCCTCAAAGACCGCTCAGTTCGTACAGATATCTTTGAGGAAGATCACACTCACCAAGGCTGATCATATCATTGGAGTCACCAAGCAGGACGGCGGTATTAGCCGCGTCATCGTCCGCCCGAATATTTCAGATATTAAGGACTTCCAGACCGAGTTTAACATTCCAGAGGAGAATATTGAGGAGGGAACGCAATGACGGGATGCACAGCAGTGGAGGGGGTGCTACAGCACCTAATGTTCCACAAGGCCATGATCGACGAGGGTGATCGTGCGGTAAAGATAGATCACTATCTCACCGTACTGGAAGAAAGAGATGGACAATTCTCTCCCCGTGACCCTCTGGACCGCTCCCTGGAGACGGTTTTTGAGTTGGTACTGGGAAACAATCTGGACCCTTGGGACATAGATCTCATGAAGTTCGCCCGTCTGTACGCTGCCAAGGTAAAGAGCGAGAATATCAACTTCGTCATCGCGGGCAGACTCATGCTCATGGCTTGGTCAATTCTTCGCATGCAGAGTGAGAAAGTCCTCTCCAGTACGGAAGAGAGGGAGGAACCTTTCGATGACGTTGGCTTTGAAGAACTGGAGATGTTCTCAGAGGAACCAATGGTTCAATTATACATGCCGGAGGAAGTTGAACTGGATGAAGTTGTGCGGCGCAGCCCTCGTCGACCGGTCACGCTGGTGGAACTGCTTGACGCCTTTGATGAAGCACTCCAGGAAGAGGAGCAGAATATCCTGCGCAAGAAATTACGCGCCCGGCACAAGGCCAAGCTGGATAAATTCGATACAAAGGCTCACAAAGATGATATGGAGCAGGACGTGAATGATGTCTGGCAGCGAATACTCCGATGTGGCTCTGGCCCCATAAGTATCGAGGACATTTGGAATGGGGGCAAGGAGGACTTCGTCACGGTCTTCATGGCCGTACTATTCCTCACACGCAGCGGCAAGATCGCGCTATGGCAAGACGACCTGCCATATGGGCGGATCTCTTTGGAGGTCAGGATGGACTGGGACATTGGCACTCTTGAGGACGTACCTGTTTCTCCGGTCCCCTCTCCTGGAAGGGCAGAGCATCAAGCGGTGATGTGAAGTGGCTCTCGATGCCGTGAGGATAGTGGAAGCGGTGCTGTTCTCAGCCTCCCGGCCAGTCAAGGTCTCCGACATCGAGTTACGAACTCAGCTGAGCGGTTCCACCGTCCGCAGGGCTCTCAAGAAGTTGGCCAAGGAGTATGAGGATTGGGGTTCAAGCATCGAGGTCGCCAAAACAGGAACTGGCTACTCCCTCATTCTTCGGGAGGAATATCGTCCATTCGGTCGGCAGTTCGCACCCAAGGAAGTGCCAGACGAGGTACTGAGAACAGCTGCCTGGATAGCATATCATCAGCCAGTGCTTCAGAGCGATCTAAACCGTTCACTGGGTTCCCGCGTCTACGACGACGTTAGGACTCTCAGAAAACTTGGCATGGTCCATGGGAGAAAAAAGGGTCAGACCCTTCTCTTGACCACGACCAAACGATTCTCGGAGTATTTTGGTATCGATGGCGCAAGCAAGCAGGCGGTGAAGAAATGGATGGAGGAGCGGGCTAAGGCCTGAGGGGAGGTGGGCTATTGGTCAACACTCTCAAAGATCCGTTCGGCAAGCTGGCCGTCATGCAGAAACGTGGCATCCTGGTAGCCCTTGTAGGGCTCCTCATCTCATTCCTGGGAAGCTTGGAGAGATCGGCATACTGGAGCGGATTCCTACAGATCACCGGGGCCTTCCTTACCGCCGCCGGAGCATTCCTTTTCCTATATGCCTTAGTCAGAGACTGAGCGGAAAATTATTTGCCTGGCAAGTAGTTTTAAAGATACTTTTCTCACAAACCTTTAAATTAGAATGCCACAATCCCACCGTTAGGGATTATTTATGGTAATGCCACTCGCTCTGCTCGAGAAGTCCATAGATCACCGGATATCTCTTCTCCTTAAGGACAGCCGTATCTTGGAAGGGAAATTGACCGGTTACGACGATTATATGAACATGGTCTTAGAGGACACCGAGGAAAGAACCTCTGAGCAGACTCGCCGCCTTGGCACTGTAGTACTACGCGGCAATAATGTTGTTAGCATATCGCCACTCTAATTATATTTGTGTGAACACATGAAGGCGCTAATCTTAGCGGGCGGCCTGGGCACTAGGCTCCGACCGCTAACCTTCTCCATGCCTAAGCCAGTGGTGCCTTTGCTAGGTAAGCCGCTGGTCCGTCATCTGATAGATCCTTTACCAGATGAGGTTGACACTGTCATCTTGGCAGTGTCATATATGAAAGAGTATATTGAGAGGTATTTTCAGGAAAACGACGTAGGTCGGAATATAATCATTGTCAATGAGGATGTGCCTCTGGGGACTGGCGGTGCGATGAAGAATGTCGCTCACAATCTCGATGATACCTTCTTCGCGTTCAATGGCGATGTCATATGTTCCCTTGATATGGAGAGCATGTTGCACCACCATCGCAGCCATGGAGGTATCGGGACCATGGCGCTGTGGCCAGTGGAAGATCCATCCGCCTTCGGCGTGGTCGCCACAGACGACTCTGGGCGCATAGTCGACTTCCAGGAGAAGCCTGAGCGAGGAGAGGCAATCTCCAACAATATCAACGCGGGCGCCTATATATTCGAGCCTGAACTGCTGGATCACATTCCCGATGGAGTGGTATCCCTTGAGAGGGAGGTTTTCCCCCACATCCTTCACCGTGGCCTTCATGGTTACAATTTTGAAGGTTACTGGGTAGATGCAGGGACGCGAGAAAGTTTCTTGCGCGCCCAGCGCACTCTGCTTGATCTAAAGGGGAATATGATCTCCTGTGCTACCAGGCATGCTGGGGTTGAGTTCATCGGCCCCAACATGATCGAGGCGACGCATCTATCGCCCTGTAGAATAGGCCCCCATGTCTACCTTGAACGAGGAGCTGAGGTCCACCAAGGAGCTCAAATAGAAGACAGCATGGTGCTGACGGGGGCAAGCATAGGCAGGGGCGCCATAGTTAAGGGGAGTCTGGTGGGGCCAGGGGCTAGAGTGGCTGAAGGCGAGACAGTCCTCGACCGCATCCTTGCATGAGCGAAGAGAGTCCAGAGAATGAGAAATGGTCGCTGGTAACTGGGTAATTTATTTATCAGGCGACTCTTTACACACGGTCTGAACTGGTCTATATGGGATGGGGCAGTCGGTTGTTAGAGTTCATATCCCGTCGGGGCTTCAGGAAAGCATGGAATTCATTTATTATTGCTTTCTTTATTTTTTTCGTAATACTCCCAACTGTCTACATATTATCCTATGCTGTAACTGACTGGTCAGAAATCCAGTCAAGCGTGCTTAATGACCCGGCGACGATGGATCTGATCGTCAGCTCCATCATCGTCTCCTTCGAGATCGCGGCCATCGTCACAGTCATCGATTTCATCGTCGGTCTGCCTGTGGCCTGGATGCTGGCACGGAAAACATTCAGAGGAAAAAGGTTCTTGGATACTCTCATCGACATGCCCCTGGTAGTTCCCACTGCAGCCCTGGGATTCTCCGCGGCTATATTTTGGGCGGCCACGCCTAATCCGCCCCCATTCTCCCTGGCAGTGGTCTCAACCCCCATGCTTCTCATCATCCTTCTTCACGTGGTGTTCTCCTACCCATACATGGTCCGGTCTCTCACCGCCATCCTTGGGGAGATTGATGAGACCTATGAGACGGCCGGGCGTACATTGGGGGCCAGCAAACTTACCGCGGCGAGGACCATAACACTCCCCCTGTTCAGGGCGGGCCTCGTGACTGGAGCCATTCTTTGCTTTGCCCGTAGCCTCAGTGAGACTGGTGGCACGATCATCGCTCTAGCTACTTTATATGGGAGATCAATGGTAGAAGGAGACTTCCATACTGGCCCCACACTTATTGGCATGTGGAAAGGCGCCTCTGCCACTGACCCAACCCTCTTACCTTCTCTGGCATTCGTTAGCATATTACTCATCCTCCTTGCACTCTTCCTTCTCATCATCCTTAAGATCGTAATCACGAAGGTGCGACTACCTCTGAGTAAAGTGTGGCCAAACACGGAGAAGCTGTTGAGTCAGCCTCCCTTCCCTCGAATTAAGGACACATCGGCCATCTTATTCCTTGTATTCATTGTCCTCATACCTTCATTTTTTATCTTTACCTATGTCCTCACGGGAACACCGGTGGAGGGCGACTGGGGGCCCTTCATAGACAGTCTTATAACGTCCTTCATAGTGGCGATCACGGTCACCGTGATCGACCTTGGTCTGGGAATCCCACTGGCATTATATATCGCCAAGAATCGCTCAGGAAAGTTGGCCCAGATCTTGGATGTACTGGTCAACGTACCATTGATCGTCCCCACCGCAGCCCTTGGATTTTCCCTGGGCCTGTTCTGGTCTATCTTCGATCTTGGCGCCTCAATGTCCACCCTTCTTATCATTCTCGCTCACGTTGCCTTCACATATCCATTAGTGGTTAGGAACGTGGTAGGGGCGGCAGAGGGTGTGGACCCCGCTCTCGAAGAAACTGCCCGAACGCTTGGGGCCAAACCCATTCAGAGCTTCCGTCGAGTGCTCTTTCCAGTGATCAAAAGTTCAATACTTGCGGGGGCCATCATGGCGTTCACCAGGAGCCTGGGGGAGACTGGCGCCACTCTTGCCGTGGTCGCCAATGCCAACACCGCGCCTGTGTATATTGTGAATCTGGTCAACTCTCAATCTTACTACCTTGCCGCACTGGCATGCATAATATTGATTCTGATATCATACGTGTCTATGCTGTTGATGCGTCATTTCGCTCGTGAGGAGGCGATCTGATGCCTCAGATAACTCTTCGAGGCATAACCAAGCGTTTCTCCAATGTGACTGCTGCAGATGACCTTAATCTGATCGTAAAGGATCGGGAGTATCTCTGCCTGCTTGGCCCCACTGGCGCAGGAAAGACCACGACTCTGCGTATAATCGCTGGTCTCACTATGCCGGACCTAGGGACGGTTCATTTCGACGATCGCGACGTCACCTCACTGGAGCCAGAAAAACGCAATGCCGTGCTCCTTTCTCAGACCTATTCACTTTTTCCCACCATGACCGTGGCCGAAAATATTCTCTTCGGACCCGAGATTCGCAACATGCCTGCTCCGGAGAAGGAGCAGTTATTGGTCTCTCTGCTCGACCTGGTCCGACTGACCAAACGGGCGGATTCCTATCCATGGGAACTCTCTGGAGGTATGCAGCAAAGGAATGCTCTTGCCAGGGCCATCGCCACCAATCCCGACGTCTTACTTCTAGACGAACCGTTGCGTGCTCTTGATGCCCGTCTGCGTATCGTATTGCGCAAGGAGCTGAGGTCTTTGGCCAAGACCATTGGTCTGACGGTGATACATGTCACCCATGATCAGGACGAGGCGCTGGTCATGGCTGACCGTATTGCCGTCATCAGGGCGGGTAGAATAGTCCAGATCGGGACCCCACAAGAGATCTTTAACAATCCCATCTCTCCCTTCGTGGCCAATTTTGTAGGGCAATCCAATTTCTTTGTTGGTCGAGTAGTCACTTCGGGGCCAAATGGATCGGAGGTGGAAGATCATCTTGGGAGGCGGATGAAGGCACGCCCCACCGAGGTCCCTCTAGGGGCTAAGGTGGTGGTGGCAGTGAAGGTTGGCCATACCAGATTGCTTAAGTTTAACGTCGCCAAGCTGCGAGGAACGATAGAAAGAATGTTGTTCGAGGGGAGAGTCGTCCACGTCGATGTGGATGTAGACGGCCTCGGTCGTTTCTCCGCCAAGATACCGGCTAGCCACCGTGACCGCTATCACGTAGGCGATAAGGTAGGCATTGGGTGGGGTAGAAGCAGGGCAATAGTGTTTCCCTATCCTGCAGATGGATTGGAGAATGAGCTAAGGGTGGATTAGATGCCAGAGGTAGAGCTTCGGAGGGTAGGCAAGCGATTCGGGAAGGTGGTCGCCTCATCCAACATTAATCTACGCATAAAGGATGGCGAGTATGTTACCATTCTCGGACCCTCTGGTTGCGGCAAGACCACACTTATCCGTATGATCGCTGGCATTCTGGAGCCGAGTGAAGGTGAGATATTCATTGGTGGGCGCAGCATGAAAGGGATGCCCATCGAGGAGAGGGATGTTGGCTATGTCTTCCAAAATATTGCCCTGTTCCCCCACCTTAGCGTCCTGGAGAATGTGTCATATGGGCCCATTGTCAAGGATATGAGTGAGGATATGAGGGAGGAAGTGCCCAGGCATTATCTGCAGTTGGTAAAACTCCTTGACCGCATGAAGATGTTCCCATCCGAGCTATCCGGTGGAGAAAAACAAAAGGTTGCGCTGGCCCGCGCGCTCGCCTCCGGAGCGAAGCTTTTGCTCCTGGATGAACCTCTGTCTGCCCTTGACGCTAGGGTAAGAATGGATCTACGCTATGAACTTCGCCGCATTGCCAAGGACCTTGGCCTTACCGTTCTTCACGTTACTCATGATCAGGAAGAAGCCATGACAGTCTCCGATCGCATCGTCCTTATGCGTAACGGAAGGATCATCGAGTCTAACACTCCTGAGATGTTGTACAAATCCCCTCAAGAACTCTTCACTGCAAATTTTATTGGTGAGACCAATCTGTTGGACGGCACGGTTGTAAAGAATGACGGCACTCATACCGCGATAGAGCTGCGGGACGGCACGGTGGTGCAGGCGAGACCATCTCCATTTGGTCCAGGCGATGCCGTGGTGATCTCGGTACGTCCCGAAAGAGTTCATGCGCTGAAGGAAGGACTGAGTGCGGTGGTGCGAGACATCACCTTCATGGGTACTTACATAAGGCTGACGGCGGAGGCAGATAGCGAGGACACTCTGGAGTTTGACATCCCCGTCTCACGAGGTAGAGATTATAATCTCAGAGACCATGTCTATCTGGGGTGGAGCATGAACTCGGCATTAGTGTATAGGCTGCCGCCTGAAGGCGTCGTGGAGGCTGTTAAACTTGAATGAGCGCAAATCTCTGCTAGAATGGTTTGGCATGCGTCGGGAATCGATGATAATGACAGGAATCCGAAGCCATACTATAGCGGTAGGGGATGCCGTAACAGAGCTCAATAA